>JAHJOQ010000062.1 GCA_018820315.1 Candidatus Zixiibacteriota bacterium
AATCAGCCAATTGCATTAACGGTGTGCGTGTGCGAGAGCGTCATTGCGAGCGACCGCAGGGAGCGTGGCAATCTCACACGTTTCACAATCGTAAAAGTCAAATTGAGATCGCCATGTCGCTCGCTGACTCACTCCTCGCGATGACGGATTCCAGCGCGGATTTCATATCGACAATCGAGTGAAAAGGGATTGCCGTCTCCAAAAATGGACTTGACTGGGGAACTATTTGTTGCTACGATAGGTTTGAGACTGTAATGGAATAGGCTAACAACGCGGTCAGCAAACATGGAACGGAAACAGCCAGTCAAAGTACCCAGGAATACAGATTAAACTTGAACGATATTGCGCAAAAAACAGCACTTATACAAGCATCCGAAGGCTCCGACACCTCATCTGAGGCGGAAAGTGGGTCCAGAAGTCCGCATGGGCCGCACGAGTCGGTATAGCGGGGAGAGAATCGAATATGGCTACCCCTAAGCAGGCTCAGGACATAGCAATGAAAGATTTCATGTTCAAAGACTTCGATCCGCTGCAGGGTAAGCGGCTCGAAATCATGAACATTAACGGCGAGATTGTGGCCCAGAAGTGGATGCCGAAGATCTCGGACGAGAAGATCGTCGAAGCGTACAAAACTATGCTCTACGCGCGCATCGGTGATCTCAAGGCTGTCTCGTATCAGAGACAGGGGCGACTCTACACACTCCCGACCAATATCGGTCAGGAGGCCGCTGCTGTCGGTAGCGCGATGGCAATAGAGAAGAACGACTGGATGGTGCCGGCATACCGCGAACTTGGCGCATGGCTCGTCAAGGGCGCAACCATGAGGCACTATTTCTACTATTTCGGCGGAAGCGAAGAGGGGAGCCGGTTTCCCGAAGGGACACGACTCCTGCCGGTTTCTGTGCCGATCTCCTCACAATTGACTCATGCCGCCGGCATCGGCCATTCTATCAATTACAAAGGCGAAAAAGACGTCGTCATCACATACTTCGGCGATGGGGGGTCATCGCAGGGTGATTTCCACGAGGGACTCAACTGGGCCGCAGTCTTCAACTGCCCCGTGATATTCTTCTGCAACAACAATGGCTACGCCATATCGCTTCCGAGAAAAAAGCAGACAAAAGCTCGTACAATCGCGCAGAAGGCGATAGCCTATGAAATCCCCGGAATTCAAATCGACGGGAACGATTTCTTCGCAGTATACAGAGCAACATCTGAAGCGGCAAGATACGCTCGCGAAGGGCACGGCCCGGTGTTGATCGAAGCCGTCACCTACAGGCGCGGTGCCCATACCACATCGGATGATCCTACCAAGTATAGATCGGCTGAGGAAGAGAAAGAGTGGGAGCAGAAAGATCCGCTGCTGCGACTGCGGAAATATCTCGAATCGAAAAACCTTTGGGATGAGAAGAGTGAGCAGGATCATACGGAGGAATCAACTGCCGATATCGAGAGTCAGTTCAAGGAATACGAACAGTTCGAGGGCACTCCGTTGGAGGATATTTTCAAGTACCAATTAGAGGAGATGCCAGACAGCCTGAAGTCCCAGATGGTCGACATGCGCAACTTTATCAACAGGAAGGAGGGCTGATCCATGGCAGTAATGAATATTGTACAGGCAGTGAATTCAGCCCTTGATGCCAAGCTCGCGGACGATGAAAACGTACTTGTATTCGGCGAAGATGCCGGCTATGAGGGAGGCGTGTTCAGAGTCACGGAGGGTCTTCAGAAGAAATATGGCGACAAACGTGTTTTCGACACACCCCTCGCTGAATCAGTCATAATCGGAGCCGGAATCGGGATGGCTGCCAACGGCCTGCGACCCGTTTGCGAGATGCAGTTCTCCGGATTTATGTATCCGGCATTCAACCAAATTATTTCGCATGTTGGCCGAATGAGACTCCGTTCTCGCGGGACATATTCTGTCCCGATGGTGATCAGAGCGCCATATGGAGGCGGAATCAGGGCACTTGAGCATCACAGCGAAAGCGCGGAGGCCATTTACGGTCACATCCCGGGAATCAAAGTCGTGATCCCATCCACGCCATACGATGCGAAGGGTCTTCTTATCAGTGCAATCGAAGACAATGATCCGGTGATTTTCCTTGAACCGAAGAAGATATACAGGGCTATCAAACAGGAAGTCCCCGAAGAGCTATACCGCATCAAGATCGGCAAGGCCAAGGTTCTGCAGGAAGGTACACAACTGACTGTTGTCGCCTATGGCGCGATGATCAGGACGGTGCAACAGGCACTGCAGCACGCAAAGAAAGAGGGTTTGTCTATTGAGTTGATCGATCTCAGGACGATCTACCCTCTCGATAAGGAAACAGTCATGGATTCGGTGAAGAAGACCGGCCGACTGCTGGTGGTGCATGAGGCTGTGAGAAAATTCGGTGTTGCGGCAGAGCTCATTGCTCTTGCCAATGAGGAGGCGTTCCTTCATCTTGAAGCTCCGCCCGCGCGTGTCACCGGATTCGATACGGTCGTGCCGCTCCCGAAGGGCGAGGATTTCTATTTTCCGACTGCCGATCGGATTTACGAGGCCATCAGGAAAACGGTCGACTTCTAAGGAGGATTCATGCTTTACATATTTAAATTTCCCGACATCGGCGAAGGCATTACCGAAGGCAAGATCCTCGAATGGTTTGTTAAGAAGGGGCAGCAGATCAACGAAGGCGATCCGGTCGTCAAAGTCGAGACCGACAAAGTCGTCGCAGATATCCCAAGCCCACGCACAGGCATTGTGAAGAATGTCTTCGGCAAAGTGGGCGAGATGATAAATGTCGAGGATGCGCTTGTGGAGATCGAAATCGAAGGGGAAGAAGCCGAACAAGTCGAAAAAGTTCCTATCGAGGAGGCTGGATTCGGAGTGGTTGGCACAATTGAAGATGCCAAGACAGACGCATTTCTACCCGCAACCGGCGAAGGATTTGAGGATGTTGCCGTAGCTGAAAAAACAGATGTCAGCCGAAAAGTCCTCGCCACACCGGTAGCGCGGAAGATGGCGAAAGACCTCGGAATCGATATCAACAGTATAATTAGGACCGGACCTGCGAAAAGAGTCATGAAGGCGGACATCCAGCGTGCGTTCGAAGCTAAGCAGGCTGGTCCGAAGGTTGGCGTCGCGGCTGCGAGCAGAATCCCCGAGCCGCTTGCCGAAAGAACCGAGATCGAGGAACTGACTCAGATCAGGAAAACAATCGCTGCGCGGATGGTCGAATCGAGATTCACCGCCCCGCACACGACGACATTCGAAGAGGTCGAAATTTCCAGGCTGATAAATGTTCGAAATGAGAAGAAGGATCAGCTTGCGGAACAGGGCGTCAAGCTGACATATATGCCTTTCATAATCAAGGCTGTCGCACTGTCGCTGAAGAGGCATCCGAAACTAAATTGCCGCCTCGACATGCAGAAAAGCCGTGTAATTTACAACAAGTACTACAACATCGGTTTCGCTCTTGATACGCCCGACGGCCTGATCGTACCGGTTATCAATGATGCCGACAAGAAGAGCATCATCGAGCTTGCGAATGAACTCAATGAGAAGGCTGCGCGTGGACGTGACCGCAAACTGACACTCGATGAGCTTAGAGACAGTACATTCTCTGTCACCAACTATGGATCAGTCGCCGGCATCTACGGCGTACCGATCATCAACTACCCGGATGTGGCGATTCTTGGAATCGGACGCATTCTTCGAAAACCGATAGTCAAGGACGATGTGATCGTCCCGGGAAATGTGCTTCCGCTCTCGCTGTCGGTGGACCACAGAATCGTGGATGGTGCGGACGCCGCACGGTTCATCAGGGATCTGATGGTGTTGCTCGCCGATCCCGTTGCAATGCTCGTGATGTAGGAGATAGGCATGAACGAATTTGATGTCATAATAATAGGTGCCGGCCCAGCAGGCTATGTTTCTGCTATCAGAGCGGGGCAGCTTGGACTGTCCACCGCGATCGTAGAGAAGGAGAAACTTGGCGGAATGTGTCTTAACTGGGGGTGCATCCCCTCAAAGACACTGTTGGAGAGCGCCAAACTCTTCGACAAAACTCTCCATGCGGCGACATTTGGAATTGAAGGAATTGACACGAAGGCTGTGACGTTCAACTGGAAGAAGGCCACCGGCCGCAAAGACAGAATCGTGATGCGGCTTGTCAAAGGTGTCGAGTTTTTGCTCAAGAAGAACAATGTCGAAACGATCACTGGTGTTGCGAAGGTCACAGGCAGCAACAAAATAGCCGTCGACGACGCTGAGTTTTCCGCGAAGAACATCATTATTGCCACCGGATCGCGTCCTGCCAAAGGCAGAATGAGCGCGATAGATCAGTCGAAGATCACCGAAGTCGATGAACTCTTTGCTGCGTCGGAGATCGGCGAGAAATTTCTCGTTTACGGCGGCAATGCCAGCGCGTGTGAAACTGCGTATATGCTGCGTCTTCTCGGAAAGAAAGTCACTATGGTAGCTCCTGATAAGGCGCTGATCGGTTTCCTCGATGGCGAGCTGTCGAAGTTCGTTCTCGACAAGTTCAGCAAAAGCGGTATCAAGACATATCTGGAACGCGAGATCACAAAAGACGGAACTGACGGCGTATATGCAGGAGATGATTTCATCGAATGTGACCAGATTATCAACTGCTCGGATCGCACGGCTGTTATTCCGGAACTGCAGAATGTCGACATTGCGATGGAAAACGACTTCGTAAAAACCAACGAATTCATGCAGACTAATATCCCCTCGATCTATGCCATTGGCGATATCACCGGTCAGATCACTGCTCACGCAGGATCCGCGCAGGGGACCTCGGCAGTGAATCATATCGCAGGAATCAAGCAGCCATTTGATCCCCTCAAGATTCCGATGAACATCTACCTCGATCCGGAGCTTGCTTCGATTGGCTTGACCGAAGAGCAGTTGAAAGAGCAGGGCATAGAATACAGAAAAGGCGAGTTCCCACTCACTGTGAACGGTAAGGCGATGGCCGAGGGAACTGCTGAAGGATTTGTTAAAGTGCTCGCCGAGTCGAAGTATGGCGAAATTCTCGGAGTCCACATCGTGGCTCCTTCCGCAACGGATATGATAGCCGAGGCCGCGACAATCCTGCAGCTTGAAGGCACACTTGAGGACGTCGGCCGCGTCGTTCACGCTCATCCTACGGTCAGCGAGGCGCTGCTTGAAGCGACGTTCAAGGCAATGGACAAGCCGCTTCATATGTAGCCGTCCGCCGTGTGATGAATATTCTCAGTCCATATGATCTGCCGGATGCAGACCTGATCCGATCACAAGAGAGCAGTCCAAGGTCATTGGTCTGGGCTCCTGATCACGTGATGGTCGTTATCGGCAACGGTTCCGATCCCGACACTGAACTTCACACCGACTTGATAATCCGGGATAACATACCTGTGGTCAGGCGAGATACGGGTGGATGTGCCGTGATACTCACACCCGAGATGTTTGTTGCCTCGTTCGCTCTCTACGGCAGCGGCTCGACCGATTCTATCAAGTACTTCAGATTCTTCAACACAATAGTCATCAACGCACTTGAGAATCTCAGTGTTGATGGAGTGTTGCATGAAGGGCGGTCAGACATTGCGATCGACGGTCGGAAAATTGCTGGCACAGCCATCTACCGCAACAGAAGCGTCATTTTCTACCACGCAATCATAAATGCCGGCGGAAGCACCCAGCTCATGGAACGATACCTGAAAGTGCCTCCACGGATGCCCGATTATCGAATGGGGCGATCACACAAAGACTTCGTTACATCACTGGCCGAACAGGGATATCAGTTGTCGATTGATGATTTCAGGATGGCGATAGGTAACGAATGCCGCGTTTCGCTGAACGAGGCTATGATTTCTTCACTGCTTAACAACTAAAACACTTATTCCCGACAGCAGCCTCCTAATTCTGTCAATTGATGAGATGTGAGAAGGCAGGACAAATCAATCATCAGCGTGTATTGATCATCCTCACCCAATATTCCCGAAATGCACTTGCATCCGAGCGGGAGTGCGACATCGGACACCGGCTGGATAGCGTCTTTTGACATCCTCTGCACACCTGTAACCGAATCGACTACGAGACCAACTTTCTGGTCGGCAATATTGACGATTACAAACTGAAAGCTCTCTTTCCCAGATCTCCGCTCCAAGTCGAAGCAGTTGCGCAGATCTATCACCGGAATCGTCTTTCCTCTGACATGTATCACTCCGTACGCAAAATTGGGCATTCCCGACTGTTGCATGATCTCTTTGTGGTGTACAGTTTCCTCTACGTCAAGGACGTTTATCGCGAATTCTTCTCCTGCGAGTTTGAAGCAGAGAATCTTTCGAATGTCTGTTGCACCCTCTCCTACCTGTATGTTAGCCCCTGAACAGTAAGTGGATTTCGTGAGCGTCATTTTGTCTTCCTCCGCGATGTCGGCGATCTTTGCCCCGCCAGTGTTGTCCTCAGTACAAATATCGACCATATTTCTCAGAGTCTTGAGGCCTTTTGATGCGCAGGGAATTCTTGTCAGAACCATTCGAATTACGATTGCGGGGCGAGGGGCTGCTAATGCCAGCCTGGGCACGACAAAGCACAAAAAAAGCGGAGAAATCATCTCCGCTCTCAACTTCTAAGATGAAGTTAATGTCTATTCATAATCGCTCTGCAGGTAGACTTTGCTCGCAAGCTGCCGCTGAATCTTCTCCGAAAGCCTCCTCGAAAATTCCACTGCCGTATTCTCGCCGTACGTTTTCTGCATGTGGTTCATCGCGATGACTTCCGAGATGACTGTAATATTCTTACCCGGCGACACAGGAATTGTAATTACCGGGATTTCGACGCCCAAAAGCGAAGTGTACTTCTCTTCCATGCCGAGCCGCTCGTAGCTATCCATAGTCTCATTCCAGAGCACAAGCCTCACCTCGACTTCGATACGCTTCTGCATCCGAATGGCCCTGATTCCAAAAAGTCGCTCTATGTCGATAATCCCAATGCCGCGCACTTCCATATGGTGGCCGAGTAGCTCTGAGCCGGTGCCGACTACAAGATTGGGAGATTTCTTGACAATCCTGATCATATCATCCGCGACCACGCGGTGGCCTCGCTCTGCCAGATCGAGAGCGCATTCAGACTTGCCTATGCCGCTTTTGCCGGTATAGAGCAGACCGACACCATATACATCAACTAATGTCCCGTGAACGGTAACTCTTGGCGCGAATATGTCATCGAGATGACCGGAAAGCTGATTCACGAATTCGGCAGTAGTCAGCCTTGTCTGGAGCACCGCGGTATTGCTCTCTATAGCAGTATCTATCAACTCCTGCGGGGGATTAATTCCTTTGGTAACCACCAACACCGGCAGATCAAATGAGAAGAACTCTCGCAAGAGTCTTTTGCGTTCCTCAGCGGAGCAACTCGTAATGAAGGCGATTTCCGTTTCACCAATGATAAGAGTCCGCTTGTGTGGGAATCGTTTGGTAAATCCCGCTAGGGCGAGGCCTGGCCTGTGGATGGCCGCAGTCGTAATCTTTTTCTTCAGACCTGCCTGACCTGTAAGGAGGTACATTTCGAATTCCTCCTTACAGTCATTGAATAGCTTTTCTACAGTGATTTCTGGCATGACATCAGTAGTCTAGCGTAATATCCTCGTCAGATGTCAGCGGAGGAGGCGTCTCTTTGCGAGCAGAGACTTTCTTCTGGTCTCGGTCTTTGAGCTTGCCTTTGTATTTCTTCAGTTGCGTCTTCAGCTTGTCCGCACTCTCCTCGATGGAAACATACATATCATCCGACTCTCCGGTACCGGTCAGTGTGGCGCCGGAGACCTTGAGAGTGATTTCACTGCGCTGGCGATATCCTTCTACTTCAAGGACAACATTTCCCGAGACAATGCCATCAAAATAGCGTTTGACCTTCTCAATCTCTTCTTCTACAAAGGTCTTAAGCTCCGAAGTAAGTTCGAAGTGTCTGGCGGTAATCGAAACCTTCATGTCAGACTCCTTTCAAAAGCGAATATGTGTGACCCGGCTTACGCCGCTGACGGCAGATCATCAGGGTCAGCCTGCGTGCAGGGTACGCTCCAATTCCCATTTCGATATTGCCTGTCTGAGTCTACGATAGGACGCTCGGTGTAGGAATGTCCTGGCCAATCCCTCTCTACTGAATCTACGAAACTGCAGCTCACATAGTTCCTGGATAAAATGCAGCAATATGCTACCTGAAAGCTCGTGTAGAACAAATTCACACTCTGATGATAGAAACACCCTCTTGACAGCAGAAAAGACCGGGACAAATTTCTTCCCACGTTCTTCACTCTACTTTAAAAGTAATTCGAAGAGCATGAGTAAGTCAACTACTTTCTTTGACAACTCTTTTCCTGAACCGTGCGGGAAGAATCTTAAGTTCTTCCCGGTACTTTGTCACTGTACGGCGAGCAATGCTGATCCCTTCGGCATTCAGGCGTTTGTGGATTTCCTCATCGGAAAATGGAGCGGTTAGGTCCTCGGAGTTGATTATCTCTCCGAGCATCTGCTTGACACTCCTCTTGACGAGTTGTTCGCCTCCCTCGAGTGGTAAGCCGGTGTTAAAGAAGAACTTAATCTCGAACACACCCTGGGGGGTTTGCACATACTTGTCGTTGGAGACTCGCGAGATGGTGGCTACATTCATGCTGACCTTCTCGGCAATATCCTCCATGATTAGCGGCTTAAGGAAATCGGGACCACTCTCGAAAAATTCTTCCTGCTCCTCGACAATCGCCTTCATCACCCTGATCATAGTCGAACGGCGCTGGTTGACAGCATTCAGCAGCCAGCGAGCCTGCTCGAGTTTCTCCCTGACATACTGGCGCGTTTCTGTCGCCGTGTTGTTTCCCCGCTTGAGCAGAGCTCTGTACGCAGAATTGACGCGAAGCTGAGGAACATTCCGGTCATTATGGAACACCACGAACTCATCGCCGACCTTATCGACAATAAGATCCGGGACAATCGGTATCGCCGCGGCATCGAATCTGCCGGTAGTTGGCTTGGGCGACAGGGTACGTATCAGTTCCATCGCCTCCTGCACACGCTCCGGGGTACTTCCGAGAGTTTTCGCAATCTGAAGGTGGCTCTTTCTGTCCAGTGTTTCAAAGCACTCGCTGATGATCCGATATGCAAGAGAACCCTCGTTGCCTCCCTCTGCCAACTGAATCAGGAGCGACTCCTTGAGATCACGAGCTCCGACACCAATCGGATCAAGTTTCTTGATCTTCTCGAGTACCGTGGCAACACGATCGGGCTCGGTCTTAAGGAGCTCCGCCATCTCCTCGATGCTGCATGTCAGGTATCCGTTGTCGTCGATATTGCCGATTATGAACTCGCCGATTGCCACCTCCTCTTCGGACAGCTTCAGGAAGCTCAACTGCTCCAGAAGATGTTCGTATAGAGTCTCGCCGGCTGCTGCCATCTCGCGCTGCTTGTCCTCCGTATGCTCCCGCATGCGCTTGAAAGTATAGTCATCAGCTTCGTCGCCGAGATAGTAGTCCCAGTCGATCTTATCCATCTTGGGATCGAGTTTCGGATCATCTTCAGACAGTGTCGGGCTTTCGATTTCCTCGGACACTTCTTCGACCGGTTCCAACTCCTCCAGCAGCGGATTCGTGGAGAGCTCATGTCTGAGCATCTGCTCCAGCTTAAGCACCGGCATCTGGAGCATCTTCAGCGATTGGATGAGCTGCGGTGCGAGAGTCTGCTTGAGTTTGAGCTGTAGTTCAAGTCTCATATCAATAACTTGTAAGACAATAGGTTGCGAATACTGGTTGCCATTTAACCCTACATAAGTAGTTATCGGCTCTCCGTGCGAATCAGTTTAATCTGAACTTCTCTCCAAGGTATATTTTCCGTGCCTCGGGGTCATCTGCAAGGAATTGTGATGTTCCTGTCTTCAAAATCCTGCCTTCACACATTATATACGCACGATCGGTGATAGAAAGTGTCTCTCGGACGTTGTGATCCGTAATTAAAATGCCGAGATTCTCCTTGCGCAATCCGGCGATGATGCTCTGAATATCCTCGACAGCAATGGGATCGATGCCTGCGAAAGGCTCATCAAGAAGCAGGAAATTTGGCCTCGTAACCAAGGCCCGAGCTATCTCGACCCTGCGCCGCTCACCACCGGAGAGTGTGTATGCATAGCTCTTTCGGAGCCTCGCCACGTCAAGTTGCTCGAGTAGCGACTCGAGTCGTTCCGTTCTTTCCTGTCTGCTCAGTGGTTGCATCTGTATAATAGCCTTAAGGTTATCTTCCACGGTCAGTTTCCTGAAAATCGACGGCTCCTGCGCAAGGTAGCCTATTCCGCGCCTCGAACGCTTATACATTGGCAAACCGGTAATATCTGAATCATCGAGCTGAACCGTACCCTTGTTCGGCGTGACAAACCCGATGATCATATAAAATGTGGTCGTCTTCCCAGCGCCATTCGGTCCGAGCAAGCCGACAATCTCGCCACAATTGACCTCAATCGACACCTGATCAACCACTCTGCGCCTCTTAAAGACCTTCACGAGGCTTTCTGAGTAGAGCTTCCCCATTTAACTCCTGTGCATCACCGAATCTGTTGTCCGGCAAATAGTTCGCTGTCCTTGCAATCCTTCGGGAAGAACCTGGTCATGGCCAATAATACCCTCGTTGAGCCAACCTATATAATATGCTACTAAATGTTGACACTGTCAAGGCATAATTCTTGCTACGCTGTCGAATTCTCCTCTCGGCGGTGCAGGCTCTGAGGTTGATCTTACACGATAACTATAGATTGCGAACCGGCTTTTAATAAAGTAGTATTCCTGTGATTCAGGAGAGGAGGTCTGACATGAGACTAAATGTCAAAGCCCTCGCACTGACCTCAGGGATACTGTGGGGATTGTCAGTCTTTGTGGTAACCTGGTGGGTCCTTGTGTTTGAGGGAGCAACCGGAGACATCACTTGGCTTGGACATATCTATCGTGGTTACAGCATCAGCTATGTAGGGAGCGTCATTGGTCTGTTGTGGGGGCTCTTTGACGGACTGATTGGCGGAGCCATCTTTGGCTGGCTGTATAACTTTATTGCCGGTCGCGGAACCGGCAGAGCAGCCGGCGCCTGAGTTCATGAAATTGCGGGAGTCGGTTTTCGACTCCCGCAATTGGCGCGTAGCCGCGATCTCAGATAGCGGTTTGACCGAGTCGAACGAAGCGAGTTGGCAGAACCCTTCGAAGCTCAGGACATGCCGCTCCGTCGCGCCTCGCGCAACTATAGGATTTTGCCCTACTCTCCCAAAATCACACGTTATTGATCTTCAGCACCACGACCGTCATGTCGTCTTCGGGGGTGGTGCTGGCAGAGAAAGAACGAATCTCAGATATGACCAGTTCGGTGAGATCGTTGGCGGGAAGATGTCTGTTATCTTTTATGAATTTCACGAGGCGGCCTTCACCGTACTCTTCGGACTTTGCATCGTGCGCTTCGTTCAGTCCGTCTGTGTAGAAGAAAACGAGGTCGCCCGGCACAAGCTGGAACTTGTTGCTTTCATACGTCGCTTTCGGAAAAGCGCCCATCAGCAAACCCCCGGTCTCAAAATACTCTATCGATCCATCCTGTCTGATCACGAATGGATAATTGTGACCGGCGTTGCAGTACGAAAACTCAAGATTCTCCTCATCCAGTTCACCAAAGAAAAGCGTTACGAACTTCTCGGGCGAGGTAGACGTCGAGATGAGGTAGTTCGCATTCGCAACCATGTCGGAGAGCGATCGTTTGTTTCTGACTTCTGATCTGAGAGTCGCCTGCAACTGTGAAATCAGCAGCGCTGCAGGCATGCCTTTCCCGGATGCATCAGCAACCACTACACCGATCGTATTTCGCTCGGTGTTGAGAAAATCGAAGTAATCACCGCCAACTTGCCTTGCCGGCTCAGTGAACGCTGCAAACTCGAATTTCTCGCTGCATGGGAGGCTCTTGGGAAGCAGGTCGTTTTGAATCTGCCGTGCAAGTGCCATTTCCTTTTCGAGACGCTGCTTCTCGAGGGATTCTTCATAGAGCCAAGCATTGGAAACCGCCGTGACAAGCTGATTGCCGAGTATGTTTAGAGTGGTCATGTCTTCATAGCTGTAACTGTAGCCGGATACCTTGGGCGAAAGAGCCACAAAACCGAGCACACTCCTGCGGTCCTGCAGTGGCACGATCAATTCATAGGAACCATGCTTGAGTTCCTCCCAGCACTCTGAGCCATCCAGCGGAGCGGCAATCAGCTCATCGATGCTGACCGGCTTCTGATGCTCTCTCAGCTTCTCGATCATGGAATCGGTCGACAAGAATTTCATGTGCGGAGGCTGTGTCTCTGCAGCAGACGAAAGTTCATACGATCCGGTGGTCCAGTCACGAAGGCAGAATGATACTCTCTCCACCAGCATCTGTTCACGGAGCACGGTCGACACGTTGTTCTTGAGCTCATCCAGATCGAAGATAGTCGCAAGCCCTCGCGAGAACTGCTCCGCGATATTCCTGAAGTCCGACTTGTCGCGGATGAAGAACCGCTTGATCACATTGTCGACGTAGTTCATAACCGGCTGGAAGAATATCAACGCGACAATGATAAAGGCGACATCGATGACCGGCGCGTCTCTCCCGAAAATACTGCGCGTGATTTTGCCGAGCTGACTGATAATCAGCATGTACATCCCGACCAGCAATCCCGATGTCACCGTGTAAACCAGCGATTGTCGAACGATCAGTCTGATATCGAGGAATTGATAGCGGATAATAGCATAGACTATCGATCCGGCACCGACCAGCAGCGAAACTGTCGCGATTGTGGACTGAAGCGCAGCACCCAAATTCAGGATACCAAGATTCGGGAGGATGAATGCCAGAACATACAATCCGACACTGATACGCACCCCCCAGATCACGATTGATGTCTGAGTCCGGAGCCTCTGATTGGTTACTGTCTTGTATCCACTGTACAGCAGGGCAGATGCTATCAGCACGTACACAAGATTGACTACCGCGAAGAACTCCAGATGCACTTTGATCATCGATCCGACAATGGCAGAGAGGAATTTGGTGCCGAGAGCAAATTGGTCAAACAGCCATTTGAGTGCTTGCGGGGGATCATCGACCGAAAGCCACCGTATGATCTTGTCGGGGTCATAGAAAAGGGTTGCAAGAATCACATGGAACACGTGGGGAATGAAGATCAGAAATCGCGCTTTGCGATGCCGGGTGACGATCTGTCGCTCAACCGGAAATGTCATGGAAAACAGCACCAGTTGCGGGAAGAAGAGTTCCCACAGCAGTGAGAGACCGACAATTGCAGATTGCGGTCGACTTCCTCCAGTGTCTACAGTGAAGAAATTGCCGAGCGCGGCGAAGAGCGGTCCCAACCCCACCAGTATCAGCATCAGCCCTGTGATACGGTTGAGGCGTCGCCTGGGGTTGTCCCTGAGCACAACTGTGCCCGTGAACAGCAGCAGGACGCTACTTATGAAAAGAATAATAGATACAAGAAGCTGATAGCTCATCTTTCGACTCTACTACTGAAAATCATCCGCGGACAGAAATTTCGTTAGCGTGGCCTTGGTGCCCCATCCCGCCTCAGAGCTGAATTCGATCTTATCAACGAGGGATCTGGCAATGAATATGCCTCGGCCTACTTCTTTCATCAAATTCTCTTCCGCGAGCGGATCTGGTACCGTGGCCAAATCGAACCCCGAACCCTGATCCAGGATACTGACTTCTAACTTCTTGTCCTCAAGGACAAGACGGATCATAACCTTTTTCGATGAATTGCCGCCATTTCCGTGCAGGATGGCATTGTTGATCATTTCGGTAGCAGAGATTGCGATGTCGGCTGTCAGGCTCTGGTCAATTCCGATCTCTCCAAGATTAGATTCAATGAAATCATCCGCTTCCGCAAGATGCTTTTGAGAGCTCGGTATAACAAGTTCCTTGTGCAGTTTCTTCACGCTGTCCTCTGATGTATGAAGTCAAAAAAAGGCAGGCTCACGCCCGCCTTTGATTACGGTTTTCTCTTTCACTTCACCGAGAAGGAGGAGATAGCTGTCTCAACATCATCGTGAGACTCAAACACTGTTACCAACTTTGTGATTGTCAGGAGAGACTCTATTTTCTCCGTGACGTTTGCAAGCTTCAGATCGCCACCATTGTGCCTCATTGTGGTCAACCCCGAAATGAGGATTCCGAGACCTGTGGAATTCATCCAGTCGACACCCGAAAGATCGATCACTACTCGCTTCTTGTCATGCGCCACCAAATCGTGCAGCATTTCGTGCATGGCTGTCGCATCGGGTCCACCCATTATTTTCCCTTTGGGCTCAAGGATGATAATTCCATCCTGCTCTCTACTGCCAAGCTTCATGCCGTTCCTCCTCGGTTAGTTATTTGTACGAGAACAACTTTTCAGTGTTGCAACGCGACCCTGCAAAAACAAAAAGCCATTCATCATCTGAATGACTTACTTTGTACGGCACTTGTGCATGTGAGTTTATTTGAACAGTGCCTTGATTTTTCCCCAGGTAGTCTGTTTGACTTCCAGGCTGATCTTTACAGCGAGATCGACATTGGACTTTCCAGCTGCGGCGAAAATGCTCGGCTCTGCCTTTCGGCCGTCCACATACACCGTCACTACATCACCATCATTCTGATATCCCTTGACATCGGGCTTCAGCGGGTCATATCGGTAAATGGTGATGGAATAGCTACCTGTCTGGGATACCGCAGTCCGAGCAACTTCGTCCGTTCCGATGACAGCCACCAATTCCGTACCGATCGCAGCGGGAGAACCATCTATCTTGAGAGAGCCATATGCCTCACAATCGTCTCCAAATGGCGACGCAGACAACCAGGAAGCCAATAGGAGGACTCCCAGCAACGAGGCGATGTAGAACGACCTTTTATTCATTTATAGACTACCACTCTCCATACCGATTATACCCACGTGCAAAATGATTGTCAAGATCAAAAAACGGACCCGGCGGTTAGGAACGACCCTTGGCGTAGCAGAGTGAGAATGAGAGATATTCCAGTTCCATGGCCATATTCTCGTTTCGTACATCAACATCGTCCGGGACCTTCAGGTTTACCGGCGCGAAATTCAGGATGGCCTTGATGCCTGATCGTACGACATCATCCACCAATATCTGCGCCGTGGCGGTCGGGACTGCGATTATCACGATTTCGATATCACTATTGGTGAGTTCCTCGAATATGTTCTTGATATCAGAAACGATGATCCCTTTGTGATTCGATCCGATCTTGCGCTGGTCATTGTCAAAGAGCTTCTTGATTTTGAAACCCTGTTTCTGGAATTCCTTGTATGAAACAAGTGCTGACCCTATGTTACCGACCCCGATCAAAGCAACATT
Source organism: Candidatus Zixiibacteriota bacterium (assembly GCA_018820315.1). Lineage (NCBI taxonomy): Bacteria > Pseudomonadati > Candidatus Zixiibacteriota > Candidatus Zixiibacteriota bacterium. Next base: position 15,387 of record JAHJOQ010000062.1, read on the forward strand.
CCATGTACGATTAATCCCGAGAATCTCGGCTATTTTATTGCGCAGTTCAGTCACCGGGTAACCGAGGCCACGTGTACCGAATGAGCCGAAAAACGAGAGATCCTTCCGAACCTGAGCAGGCGTAAGCTTTTCTCTTTTAGCTAGTTCCTTGGATGAAATTGTCTCGTAGTTCTCCTTCTCAAGCTGATTGAGAGCTCGATAGTATATGGACAACCTGTGTATCGTCGACTCTGAAATACGCCTATCTGTACTGGCCATCTAATCTCCTGAACCTACCCTTTCAACAAACATAGTTGTGAAACGTTTCACAACTATGTTGAAATTAATGGGATGAGTAGACTGTGTCAAGGGAAAAAGAGAGAAAGATGACATTAATCGTCAAAATTCCGCCCGCCTTGTCTGGCAAGGCTTTCAGACGGGTCCGCTCAACGTGTGTGGACTTCTGGCGGCGAAGCAATCAGACAACTCGGCCACATGCCGTGAGTCCGGAATCACAGATTGCACTCAAACGCAACTCCGGCTGGAACAAGCCTCATCATCTGAGCGATCAGCTATAACCGAAGCTCGTTATGGCATCTTCTCGACTCTCGTAAATACTGAACACCTGTGCAAGCCGCGTGATCGTCACAATTTTCTCGATCTTGCGGGTCAGGTTTGAGAGTTTGAGTTCACCGTAATTGCGCTTGAAGCAATTATGGTGGTGGATCAAAGTCCTGATACCGGCCGAATTGATCCAGTCGCAATCACTGAGGTCTACGACCGCTTTGTTGCAACCTCGACCGATGGCAGCATAGAGCTTGTCATCCAGGTGCTCGGCCTCCTCAAGTCCTCTGATGCGTCCTTTGATCTCAAGTACGATCACTCCGCCGTGGTCAGTGCAGGTTACCTTCATCATTCCCTCCTCGCATCTGTTCCATACGAGCAGAAACTTCTACTCTTAGCGAGCCGCTCGGAGGAGTCGAATCGGTTGCAGTATCAAACGTTAGACTGGCCGACGATTCACGTCCCGCTCTAAATATACGAAAGAATTTCTGATTTGAAACATTTATTTCTATAGTGAATGTCGAATCCCGTCAGATTGTCGGTTAGGAGGCGTCAGCCAATACAGTTTCAAATGCCGCAGATGTCTTAGCGTCAAACAACACAAACTCGACTCTTTCGATGGAGACCGGCGAATGCTCTCTGACAGTCGCAATCATGATTCGTGCGCACTCAGCGACATTGAATCCACCAACACCGGTCCCGATAGCAGGGAATGCCACGGATTTCAACCCAAGCCCATCAGCAACTCGCAGCGACGATTCAGTCGATTGTCGGATGAGATGCTCGGATGTCATTAGATCCTGCCCCATGCCTGCCGCATGAATGACATGTTTCGCGCTGAGCATTCCACCTGTAGTCGCGACCGCATCTCCCGATTTGATCGGTCCTTTGGCAACAGCTTCCCGCTCGATTGCCTCGCCCCCTCGTCTCTTAATAGCACCTGCAACACCGGCACCCATCCAGAGATGATTATTAGCGGCGTTTACAATCGCATCGCAAATTGATTCTGTGATGTCTCCCTGGACGACAGTGATCTCGATAGGTTTCATTCTTCAGATTCCTTCGCATCAGTGATACAGAGTACGGACAACGGCTCAGGCAGTCAATAACAACAGTAAGTGTGATGACGAATGATGCTGCCAACCGTGAATGAGCAGACGACACTTGACCGATGTGAGATGTAATTGTGATCAATATCCGATGATCCAACGCTTCATTTATTGGACAATTTTCAGATACTTCGGAGCGCCGAGTTGCACTGAGAGTCCGGGTAGTCTCATCTGAGCCTTTTAACGTATTGAGATACAATAGCTTGCGGCTCCGTGCATGCGAGAGTGCTTGTCTGTGGCGGCTACCGGCTGAACAACTTCACTCACAACGAATTACACCACTTTTGTCTAAAGCTTTCTGAGAATTGGCCGAAGAAAAGAGAGAATTAATGAGGAGGGAATATCCAGGATACTGGAAGGGCTCGGCAAAGTTGATCTCTTCCAAACTGTGAAGAGTCCCGGAGCGTTTCCTCATCCTTTTGTTACAGGTTTAAGGAGGAGAACAATGGTCAGACGCACAAACCGTCGTCGCATTGCCAGCGGCCGCAAGGTCAGAAACACTCGCAGCCGCACAACCACGCCGAGACGTACCCCGAACACCCATCGGACATTCAGATTCAAACCGTGGACGCCATTTGAGGTAAAGACCCTCAGGCAGATCTTCCGCGACACTCCGACAAAAGACGTCGCCAAGAAGCTCGGTCGCAGCATCTCTTCGGTGCAGGGCAAGGCCGGCTATCTTGGTCTGCGCAAATCGGCTACCTACTTGAAGAAGATGCACAACTCCTGGCAGTAGAAAGCAGTTTTGTGTCTGTTGAAAGGCGGTTCATTGAACCGCCTTTCTTGTTTGAATTTTCATGGGATCCAGCTTGAGCCTCGTATCGAGTCATTCGGTTGTGAAAGATATCGCAAATCCTTGACACATAGGCTCCCTGACCGTACATTCCGATTTGACAGATTTATTGATGACAAGCTATGTTTGCATGAAAGTTCTGATGTCTGGCAGTGAGGTGGTCGCGAGGGGCTCTTTCGAAGCGGCAGAGTGCCTTCGCGCGCTGGCATGGCTGAAGCCGGGTGGAACCGCGATAACATCGCACACGAGGCTCGTTCCCCCGATTACGACAATCGGCAAGTTCACCTATCCTGATGATCCGGTAGCTATGCTGAGAGAGAGTCGAGAACTAATGAGATATCGATGCTGACGCGATAGCGATTGAACTCGGGAATTCACGAAAGGTAGGAGGATGACCCGTGGCTGAGGTCGTTCCGGTTATCAATCCAGGGTCGACATCGATGGGATTATACTGACCGGAGGAATGGCACATTCGCGAATGCTGCTCGACGAGATCGAGCAGTATATCGGGCATCTCGGCAAAATATACGAACGACCGGGCGAACTCGAAATGAAAGCACTCGCAGAAGGAGTGTTTAGAGTTGTCGATGGAAAGGAAGCGCCCAAGGAGTACATACAGGATGGAACCGATAACCTCAGCGGCCATGATTATCGATGCCGCACGCAAACTCTCCGAGAGGAAGAAACGAAAGCATGTCGCTGTGGCTTCTGCAGCCGATATTGCGGTGCTCGAGGCTGTCTCGACTGCCGAAAGCCTCGACATCTGCGATGCCACTCTTTTCGGGGACGATGAAGAGATCAGACAGATTGCCGACTCGGAGTCGATTGACATCAGCAACCTCGAGCTGCGGCACTTCAGTGATCCGACGGAGGCAGCGTACAATGCGGTCAAGATGGCCGATGGCGGTGATGCCGATGTTATCATGAAAGGCTTCATTGCGACCTCGGCTCTTCTAAAGACTGTTCTGTCGAAAGACTTCAACCTTCGCGGGAAGAACCCTATGTCGCACACCGCAGTGCTCGACATACCGGGTTATCACAAGCTGTTTGGGATAACAGACGGTGGAATGATTGTGAAGCCCGATTTCGAGACGAAACTGCAGCTTATTGAGAACGGGTCACTCATTTTCAATGCGCTCGGATTCGAGAAGCCCAGAGTGGCGCTCTCAAGTGCGGTCGATTATGTGCATGAGAATTTTCCATCGACTATCCTGAATAAGCGCATCATGGATTTTTTCGAGGCTGGTAAGATCCCTGACTGCGAAGTGTTCGGTCCGTTGACTTTGGAGGCAGCGATCTCGAAGGAGATTGCCGCGCAACGCGGGATCGAGAGTCCGGTCGCCGGCGATGCCGATCTCTTTGTAGTAGACTCGATCGAAGAGTGCAATATTGTGTCGAAAGTCCTTATCCTGTTCATCAAGGCGACTTTTGCAGGTGTGATCGTCGGCGCGAAAGTGCCGGTGTCACTGGTCTCCCGAACAGATACGGCGGAGAACAAGAAGGCTTCGCTCTCGATTGCATGTCTTGTTGCAGACTATCTGGCTGAAGAGAGAGGGGCCGCGTAATGGTAAAAGATTTCCACGGCATAGAGGAACTCGTTCGGTCCCGTTGCACTACGCCGAAGCGGGTTATGGTAGTCGGAAGTTGTTTCTGGCGCTGGATGCTCGCTCTTAAGCAGGCAGCTGACTCTGGACTGGTCAGTCCAATCCTTGTCGGCAATGAGAAGTCGATACGTGAGAATGCTGAAATCCACGGCATCGACATTTCGGGATTCGAGCTAAGGAATGTTGTCGGGGATGTGATCGACCCTGCGGTCGCAGCTATGAAATCTGACGGCGTCGATGTGATCGTTCGCGGCGATGTCGGTGTGCTCGATATGCTGAGCGCTCTATTTAGTCGGAAGTGCGGCTACCGGATCGGAAAACAGCATGTCTCCGGTATCAGCGCGCATTTTGTCGGTTCGCTCGGACGATTGCTGTTCGTGACCGATCCGATTGTTACTCCTGCGCCGGATCTAAGAAAGAAAATCGCTATCGTCGAAAACGCAGTCGCATTCACTTGCAATCTTGGCTTCACGAAGCCACGAGTTGCACTAACGGCTGCCGTTGAAGTTATCTATCCGGTCATGCAGCACACAGTCGAAGCGGCTGTCATATCCAAAATGAACGAACGCGGCCAGATTAAGGACTGCCTCGTCGACGGCCCTCTCTCCCTGGACACTGCTGTAATCGAAACTGCCGCAAAAGATAAGGGAGTTGCCGGATGGGTCGCCGGCAGAGCGGATATTCTCGTTCAACCGACGATCGAGACTTCCTACGGAATGTACAAGGCGTTTGTTCACTGCGTGAAAGCACCGTCAGGTTCGGTCGTCGTTGGCGGCAAAGTGCCGCTATGTGTAACATCGAGAGCCGATTCGGTCGAGACTAACTACCACTCACTGTTGATGGCTCTGGCTTAGAAGGTAGGCCGGAGTGCTCTAACTCTTGCCAAATGCACTTCATTGGCAGGTCTCGGGGAGACCTGCCCTTTCTTCCATATTGAACCAATTTCTAACAATTGACCGGAAACATATCTCATACAGCGCGTATAGTATAATGTGTATGAGGTAGGTTGAGATGATGATCCGTATAGTTCTGTGCCAGCTCCCGATTGGAAATGGAGCACTGACACTCCGACATAAACTCGAAATAATGAAACGTGGCGCTGACTTCGTCTGTCTGCCCGAATATGTATTCATTCCGCCGGGCTCAAAAGACTACTCGGCATACGCGGCAGAATACGAGCGCAATATATTGTATCTTGCCAAGCTTTCGAAAGATCTGAACACAACAATGATCGGTGGCTCGATCGTGATGCGGTCATCAACGGGCATGCACAACACGAGCTTCGTATTCAGCAAGGGTTACAGAATCGGCTGCTACAGCAAAGTCTACCCTACTGTCGGTGAGATGGAGAAGGGCATTATGCCGGGGAAGACATTCTCGTCGTGGAATATTGGCGGCGTACGTGTCGGTGTGCTTGTCTGCGCCGATGTTCTGCATCCAGAGAGTTTCGATGAGATGGGCAAACAGGAAGTTGACATCATATTCGTGCCGACGACATCTCCCCATCTTCCCGATGATACGCTTGAAGCGAAGAAGAAACGGGATGAAGAGCTGTTTGTCAAGGGTGCGCGCGCAGCTCGAAGCTATGTTGCCAAGACCTGCGCAGTCGGCTCGATATTCGGCAAGAGGCTGCAGGGGAGGTCGCTGATAACTTCCCCCGAGAAGCTCCTCTGGAATGTCTTCCCGGAATCGGAGTCAGAGCCGATCATTCACTCGTACGATCTCGACATCAGTAATCTTCAGCAATACCGCCGCAAAGAAATGATCGCCCGGCATGTGATGATGCTGTGATTCGTATTGGAATCGGTAGCGCGCCAGTTCAGAAACCTATTCCTCTGAGCCAGCTTCTTGCGATCATCCTCAATCTGAATGGGTGATCAGCAGTGAGCAGCGATGCCACCTTTGAAGAACTCCCTTCTTTGTCCGGATGGCCCGCATACTGCAGAATGGAGTTGCGGGCGTATCCCGAAGCGGCGTAGTCACGAAGGATTCGAAGTGCGTATACTCTTACCTGTGCGGAATCTAACGAGATGGTGCGATAATTAGCTATTAACCTTCTGCACGCGCTCGCAGCATAGACACTGCCTGGATAGGTGTTAAGAAGCTCCTTGTACTTCTGGATGGCGAATTCGCCAATACGATATTCCATCGCGTCCTTCCATATCTCGTACGCCGATACCTCATCTCCCGTCGGTTCGACTATGTCAATCTCGAGTGGCTCGGAGTAATAGGTGTTCGACATCACTCCCCTGATGTAAATGTGTCCATTCAGCGGTATTTCATGGTCGAGTGGCGACTTCCATGATATCGGATAGCCTTCCAGTAGATTGAAGAGCGAGTATACCGTATCGCTCGGTGCAAGGTGATAATCCGGGAGTACTCCCCTGTCACCGAAATCATAAGTCATTCCGCAGTATGGAAGTGAATCACGGCCATCTTCGACGACTATGAATCTGAAATGATCCCCTTCAGGAAACGGCAGATTGACCATGACAGTGTCTTCTTCGTGGTTGATTAGCAGAATGTCGATCCAGATCGGCTCCTCAAGGAAGTAGGTTGTCTTGTCGCAGAGAAGCTTGAGTTCAAGGTTTCGTGGTTCCTGCGCTGGTGCAGGGAGGCTGCTTATTACAACTAATACCATTAAGATTACGGTGATTCGTTTCATACACTGAATATACATACCAGCATTTGGATTATTCCAAGTTGATTTCATCATTCTTGCTGGAAAGCACATTTACATTCTCGATGCGAATATTGCGGGCACATCCAATCCCACATTGGATAGTGGGCTACGCTGTCAACCTTGGAGCCGAATCGGAGTTTGTGGATGCACTTTTTTCTGGAACAATGGGCAATGATTTCGTAATCTAGAGTATACTCCGGGAGGAATATGTTAGACAAGGACGTTATCCACAGACTAATTCAGATAATGCTCGACGGGGACGCTGATTTCTGCGATGTCTACTGCGAGGAATCGGCGTACAACGGCGTCACATCCGATGATAGAAAACTGAATACATCGCGGTCCGTGCAGTCGGGCATCGGTTTGCGTGCGGTCAAGGATTTCAACACATACTATACGGTTTGCCAGGACGTCACTCCCGAAACTCTGATCGATGCCGCGAAATACCTCGTATCCGGATTGTCGGTCGCATCTACATCTCCAAAGCAGCCTCTGATACTCAATTATGGCAATGGCAACGATCTTTACTCGCATGTGAAGACAGATCCGGCGGCGACCGAAATCGAGACGAAATTCGATCTCGTCAGAGAGGCGCAGGATACCGCGTGGGGTTATTCCGATAAGATCAAACAGGTGACAGCGCGATATTCGGATTTTCACCGCAACATTCTGATCGGATCATCGGAATCATCGGAGATAATCAAGCAGAGACTTGGCCTTGTCGAGTTCATGATCACGGTCTATGCAGGCAACGGAAAAGAAAGGCAACTCGGATGGGCCGGCAAGTCGTTCTATAAAGGCATGGAGGCGCTGACCGGCGATGATTCTCCTCGCAGATTCGCAGAGGCTGCCTGCAAACAGGCGCACACTATGCTCGAAGCCGCAGAATGTCCGCGCGGCGAGGTGCCGGTTGTTTTTGCGCCGGGCGAGAACGGCATTTTGTTCCATGAATCGTGCGGACACGGCATGGAGGCCGATCTAGTTATGAAGGGGAGTTCGTTTGCGGATAAGGTTGGCGAGCTGGTTGCATCGGAGAAAGTGACAATCCACGATGACGGCACCCTCCCCGGCTTTCCCGGATCGTATGCTTATGACGACGAAGCTGTGCCGGCTCAGGACACAATCCTGATAGAGAATGGACGCTTGACAGGCTATCTTCACGACCTTGTTACATCGAAGAGGCTCCGCCAGAGCCCAACCGGCTCGGGCAGACGGCAGAATTTCAAATTTCCTCCTATGCCGAGAATGCGGAACACATATATTGTCGCCGGTGAAGATGATCCCGAGGAGATCATCCGGACGACGACGAAGGGAATCTACGCGGCCGACGTCGGATTTGGCGGCCAGGTGGATGTCGTCACGGGGAGATTCATCACCAGCATTCTTCTCGGCTATCTGATCGAAGATGGCAAGCTGACGCGTCCTGTCAAAGGAGCGACAATCACAGGCATCGGCATGGATGCTCTGAAGGGTATTGATATGGTGGGTAATGATCTTGAGATAAACCACTCTCCGGGACGATGTGGCAAGGGTCAGGAAGTTCCTGTCGGAGTCGGAATGCCGACGCTGAGAGTGAAGAAACTGACAGTCGGCGGAACCGGGAGTAGTTTTTAGAGATATGTTTGATTCCGAATTTGCAGAAATGCTCATCGATGCGGCCCTGTCCTATGGCGTAGATGCTGCCGAAGTCTACTACTGCAAAACTAAGTCGACCGAGATCATGGCAGGTAACGGTCAGGTCGAGAAAGTCACAGCCAAATCAGACGATGGTTTCGCTGCCAGAGTGCTGAAGGATAATCGCAAGGCATTCGCATCTTCAAATTCCACAGACCGGAAGGCGGCAATTGATCTGGTCAAAGAAATCGCGAGGAGATGCCCACTCCATTCTCCCGATGTGTTCAATGTGATTCCTGAACCTGTTTTGTCGAAGGCTACGGGCGTCAAGGAGCCGTTCGATCAGGGACTCATGGAAATTCCGCTCGCGGAGAAGATTAACAAGATTCTCGAAGTAGAGAAGGCCGCAAAGGCGTATGATTCCCGAGTGCAGGGCTTTGGTTGGCTGCAATATGGCGATACTCTTCAGGATATTGCGGTGTACAACAGCCTCGGAGTGAAGGCGGCATCCAGGGGCACGGTTGTCTATGCGTACGCGTATGCAATCGCCGGTGACGACAGTTCGATTCAGACCGGCACATACGTCGATGCATCGGGATATTTTCACAAGTTGTCTGCCGATCATGTCGGTCGCACGGTCGCCGAGTACGCTGTGCGCATGCTTGGGGCTGAGTCAGCGAAAACCGGCGAGTACAAACTTCTGCTCCCGCCTGAAACGTCGTCTGCGTTTCTCGGTGCGCTTTCGGATATGCTCTCTGCAGATCAGGTGCAGAAAGGGAAATCTCCATTTCGCGACCTGCTCGGCCAGTCTGTGGCGGCGGCTAATGTGACTATAATCGACGATGGGCTCTTACCGGGCGGCCTTGCGACAAGCCTCTATGATTCCGAGGGCATGCCTACCGAGGAAACGGTTTTGATCCAGAACGGCGAACTGAAAGCATTCCTGTATGATTCTTATTGTGCGAAGAAGGGGGGCACGAAGTCGACCGGCAATGCCAGCAGGGGAACATATCATTCGCAACCATCGATTTCGCCGACGAATTTCTATCTGAAGCCGGGGAGCACGAAACGTGAGTCTCTGATCAGGTCGGTATCTGACGGTCTTTATATCACTGAAGTCTCCGGGCTGCATGCTGCGGTGAATCCGACTTCAGCCGATTTTTCGGTTCCCGCTAAGGCGCTGTTTGTCAAGAACGGGGAATTTGTCGGTGCTGCAGACAATATCACGCTGTCCGGCAATCTTCTGAAGTTCTTTGGCAGCATTGAGGGGATGGCTGACGATTTGGCATGGATGCCCTCCAGCGGGATGATAGGATCACCGACAATTCTTGTTTCGGATATAAAGGTCACTGGAAATTAATGACTGGGACGAAGTAGATGCACGATACTGCTGACAGCGATACTGAGAAAGTCTCAGACAGGAAACTCGGTGACGAGTGGCTGGATTGGGACGGTTCAATCGGCAGGACCGATCCGGTAAGGAAGGGTATTTTTGTCGGTGTCGCGGCAATAGCCGTCGCATTCGTTACCGGCTGTACTCGACTCTTTATCTGGCTTGTTGAGCCGAGGCTGTTTGGAATTGATCCTCTCATCTTCTCGATCACAAACTGGGCATCCTACTTTTTCTGCGGCATTCTTCTCCTTTGGCTGCTGTTTTTCTCCATCTCGTCGCTTGCGGGCACCTCGATTCTGGGCGGGCTGCTGATATTCCCGCACCCGGTGAACTGGCTGCTAAATATCGCTCTCAAAGTCGGCGGTATTCTTGGGATCTCCAAAGACAAGCTTATCAACTCATTTCTAAGAGTTCACAATATTCTTCTGCCTGGGCAGAAGGTGGTATCGCCGGGAGAGCTTTTGGTGCTACTGCCGAGGTGCCTCACCCGCGAGAACTTCGCTTACATGAGATCGCTGAGAGAGAAGTATAAGTTCGACATGGTAACGGCTGGCGGAGGTCAGGAAGCGCGAAAGAAAATCATGACTTCGAATCCGAAAGCGATCATTGCTATCGCTTGCGAGCGCGATCTCCTGAGCGGGTTTGTCGAAGTTAATCCTCGTATTCCGGTTGTCGGGCTGCCTATCATGCGCCCCGAAGGCCCCTGCAAAAACACCATCATCAATCAAGATGAATTCGAGTCCCTCCTGAGAAAGCTCTTCGTCGGGAAGTAGTTTCCTCAAGCTTGCTTTCGCACTCAATCCGTTTGCCCGGGACATCCGGTCTTTTTGAAAAACCGCAAATGTGTCCAATCGTCGTCATCGCGAGGAGCGACGCGGTGATCTCTATATCAATCAACACTATTGTGAAATGCGGAGATTGCCACGCTTCGCTCGCAATGATATCGTTTAGGGTTCTTCGAAAAGACCAGATGTCCCGGAATCACTTCTAACCTGTGCAGAGCTCATTGATGCGCCATGCCAACTGTGTAAGTGCGAGTCGAGGCGGTACGTTGCGGTAGAAGAGCTTCTGTGTTTCGAGCAGTTCGGTCATTGATTTGTGGATCGCATCACGGGTCTTGTATTTCTTTGCGATATTGCCCAGCTCAGCTTGATAGTCGCTATTCAGTAAGAAAGACTCCGGCAGATTCTCTTTGACGATCAGTACGTCGCGCAGAAATCCCTGCCACAGCTTGATGATCGCGAAAGCCTCATCGCGATTGCGCATGTCGACAGATTCGATAAGTGTGGAAAAACTTCTCTCTTTGTCACCCGTGGCGAAAATCTGAAACAGACTAATCGCCAGCTCTCGACGCTCAGAGATATCACTCTGAGACAGCCTGTATGCTTCGGAGAAACTCCCGCCCGATATGCGAGCAAACTGACGAGCTTCATCACTGGAAAGCCCCTTTACGTCGATGAGATACTTTTTGATGAATGAATCTGCGACCGGCACAAATCGGACTTTCTGACAACGCGATGCTACCGTTGCGGGGAGCCGCCGGATATTGTCTGTCAGCAGAATCAATAATGTCAGCGGCGGAGGTTCCTCGATAGTCTTGAGAAGAATGTCGAAACTCGTCTCCGGCATCCGCTCGACCTGCTGAAAAATCACAGCGCGATATCCCTGCTCGGTCGGTGTGGAATAAAGCGCACGCTTGAGCGCTCTGACATTGTCAACGAGTATGTTGGCAACTTTGCCGTATTCGACCGGCGCGAACGGATCGTCTGCCTTAGCCCGACGGAAAAACTGAGGTAACTCCGCCTCTTCGGTCTTGTTTTTTGGAGCTGGCATCGGAAAGAGGAGGTGCAGATCGGGATGCACAAGTTTGTGAGCGCGATTGATACACGCCTGCTTTTCGATCTCCGTGTCCCAATGCAGGGAGAGCACCTCGGCTGCGAGATTGATAGCAGCGTTCCACTTGCCATTGCCCTCGGCTCCGGAGAACAGATATGCCGAATGCAGCCGCCCCGATTTGAGGGCATTCTTCAGCAGCCTGCTTGCGGTTGGCTGGTATGGTATGTCGAACTGACTCGGCATATTGTCTTTGCTCATTTCTCCAAGGGGCAACGAGTCCTGAGTTTCGAAGGATCTACCGCCCACGGGAGGGGTAGATGTTGACTTCTTCTGTCGAGACAATATATCACCGCATATGGCCAAAGAAAAGCTTTTCTTCGAGCGAAACATCGCGGGTGCCCCACAGCTTGGGGCTTGTTGAAAAAGCCCCAAAACGCCCATCGCCGTCATCGCGAGGAGCGAAGCGACGTGGCGATCTCTATGTCAATCAAAGCTATTGTGAAACGCGGAGATTGCCACGCTTCGCTCGCAATGACGTGGCTCGGGGTTTGTCAACAAGCCCCTTGCTGTGGGATAGTCTGTTACGAGCGGTTTGGTTCGCATGTGACAGTTTTCGCTTGTTATGATCGTCAACCGGGCATACATTCAGATTGACTGAGTAAGTATATCGATATACAAGCAAAGAGTGCCGATATGGAAAGAACGCGGGCAATAGTTATCGAAAGGTGGTCATCCTTGCAGGCATGTCCCATCTACGGGCACGGTCCCACAGAGAGATGATGGAGGTGCAGGATGAGCCATAAACAAAATTGCCCGTGGTCACCGCGAAGATGGGGCACACTATTCTTGTGCGTTCATATCGGTCTGTACCTATTATGTACCTTCGTGCCAATCCTATTTGGATACCTCACCTGCCCTGATTGTTCCGATCTAGTCTATATTTTCCTGCTGCCGGCATTCTTCGATTTCCCATTTTCATACTTGCTAGCTAAGCTATTGGAGTTGCTGGGTGTCGACGTTGGGCAATACCTGTTTTACATAGTACTGTTTTTCGTTGGCAGTTTGTACTGGTATTCGGTAGGGCTGGTTATCGGTATCGGATTACAATTCATGAGACTGCACAGACAGAGACGTCAGTAACCAAACTGGAACAGTTGCCGGGTGCCCCACAGCAAGGGGCTTGTTGATCAACCCTGGTTTACGTTTAAGGTGAGCCTCATATGCGGCTGATTTGCGGAGACGGTCGGTTTTCGTTCCACAAATGATAAGAGAAGTGCCGGAACAAGCAGCCAATGGCTGTTTTCAGGGCTGAAAGAACTCTATAACACCCGTTAGTATGGGTGGCCAACCGCTTATAATTGATGACTGCTGCGATTAACAGACATTGCTGCTGCATCTTAGACATACCACGTCGCCAAGCCCGTCTCAATCCATGCCACTCTTTCGCCTCTGCGAATACTCCCTCTATCACCGGCGCTCGACTGCGATACAGTTTCTTGAAACTCTCGGTGCGACTATCCGCTCGAAGACGAATTAGGGCAGCATGATTGACTCCCACCTTTAATTGACGACGATCTGATTTGGTACATTTATCTTTAAGCTTACATTTACGACAGACACTTCGTAATCCCGCATAACGACGCTGATTAGGACGATCCTTGACTCGTCCTATATACTTCAAAATCTCGCCGGCAGGACAAGTAAAAACATCTCCACTCTCATCATAAACAAATTCCTCTACCGTGAAATACTTATCGCCTGTATATGTCCGCGCTTTTGGTGGCGGACTCACTAATCGGATTCCACGCTCATCAAGAGATGCCCGATTATTACCACTGGCATAGGCTGCATCGGCACAGACCGCCTCCGGAATAGTCTTCAAGCTCTTTACCGCTTCATCTATCACCTCCACCGCACTATCATGCTCGGAACTGTTAGCTGCCGTTACCGACATTCCAACTATGACACGCGAACGACCATCCGCCACAGTATGCTGCTTGTAGCCCGGTTCCAGTTTCTTATTGGGAAAATGACCAAAGCGGGCATCTGGATCTGGACTGTCAGACTTACCTACTCGATTACGATCCAGGTCAGCTCGGATTGTGGTTGCGTCTACATGCAATACACGACCCTCGATCAGTCCGCTCTTCTTGCACTGTGCTATGCTCTGCTCGAATAACTCGTTGAATACATCATCGCCGAATCGATCCAACGCAGAGATATTGTCAAGAGTTGTGGATGATTGTTTTGATGGTATCCTCAAGTTCTCCAGTTATGCGGCTTCCTTTATTTCTCCATCAACGAACTTAACACCTTCAATGACTTTGGTAATGAGTTTAT
>JAHJOQ010000063.1 GCA_018820315.1 Candidatus Zixiibacteriota bacterium
GGTGCGAAGTTAGACATCAGAAAACAGCAGGGTGGTATTTCACCTATGGCTCCACTCGGACTGGCGCCCAAGTTTCAAAGCCTCCCACCTATGCTACACAACTCTTTCCTAATGCCACTCTGAAGCTGCAGTAAAGGTGCACGGGGTCTTTCCGTCTAACCGCGGGTACTCCGCATCTTCACGGAGAATTCAATTTCGCTGAGTCCACATCAGAGACAGCGGGGAGATCGTTACGCCATTCGTGCAGGTCGGAACTTACCCGACAAGGAATTTCGCTACCTTAGGACCGTTATAGTTACGGCCGCCGTTTACTGGGGCTTCGATTCTGAGCTTCGCCACCGAAGTGACTAACCCCTCCTCTTAACCTTCCAGCACCGGGCAGGTGTCACACCCTATACGTCGCCTTATGAGGCTTTGCAGAGTGATATGTTTTTAGTAAACAGTCATCCAGGCCACTTTACTGTGACTCCTTTCAGCTCGGCTCGCGAAGAGCTCTACCTAATTGGAGCACCCCTTCTCCCGAAGTTACGGGGCCATTTTGCCTAGTTCCTTAACGAGGGTTATCTCGAGCACCTTAGGATTCTCTCCTCACCTACCTGTGGCGGTTTGCGGTACGGACAGCTTGAAAACTTCCATAGAGGCTTTTCTTGGCAGTCTGATTACGACCAGTTTATGAGCTAGGCTCTCCCTATCGCATCTCGGAGTATGGAGAGGTGGATTTGCCTGCCTCTCCCCCCTACATGCTTGGACCCGGACAACCGGTACCGGGCTGGTCTTCACTCCTGCGTCACCCCATAGGTATAACGCGTTCAAGCTGGTACAGGAATATTAACCTGTTTTCCATCGCCTACGCCTTTCGACCTCGGCTTAGGATCCGACTAACCCTGAGCGGATTAACCTTCCTCAGGAAACCTTAGGTTTTCGGTGAACGGGTTTCTCGCCCGTTTTATCGCTACTCGTTCCGGCATAATCTCTTCCGCTTCGTCCAGCATGTCTTACGACACACCTTCAATCTAAGGCGGAATGCTCCCCTACCGATCCATTCCGAAGAATGAATCCCGCGGCTTCGGTGTTACGCATAGTCCCGTGAATTATCGGCGCGAAATCACTAGACTAGTGAGCTATTACGCACTCTTTAAATGAATGGCTGCTTCTAAGCCAACATCCTAGCTGTTTGAGTAATTTCACATCCTTTACCACTCAGCGTAACTTGGGGACCTTAGCCGACGATCTGGGTTGTTTCCCTCTTGTCCGTGAAGCTTATCCCCCACGGGCTCACTCCCGTGCATCATGTATACGGCATTCGGAGTTTGATAGGGGGCGGTAACCTTTTCGGCCCCTAGCCCAATCAGTGCTCTACCTCCGCAACACTAACACGAGGCTGTCCCAAAAGACATTTCGGGGAGAACCAGCTATCGCCAGGTTTGATTAGCCTTTCACCCCTACGGACAGCTCATCCCCCAGCTTTTCAACGCTGGTGGGTTCGGACCTCCATCTCGTTTTACCGAGATTTCATCCTGGCCATCCGTAGATCACCTGGCTTCGGGTCTACTCCCTGCAACTAATCGCCCTATTAAGACTCGCTTTCGCTACGACTACGGTAGTGTTTACCTTAATCTTGCTACAGAGAAGTAACTCGCCGGATCATTATTCAATAGGCACGCGGTCAGCTAAGTATCATCCGAAGACGATACGTCGCCTCCCACAGCTTGTAGGCATACGGTTTCAGGTACTATTTCACTCCCCTTCCGGGGTACTTTTCACCTTTCCCTCACGGTACTTTGTTCACTATCGGTCACAGGCAAGTATTTAGCCTTACCGGGTGGTCCCGGCAGATTCACACAAGATTTCTCGTGTCCCGTGCTACTTGGGAGACTGGTCCAAGAAGATACCGTGCCTTTCGCCTACAGGGCTATCACCCTCTATGGCCCTCCGTTCCAGGAGTGTTTGGCTAGACAGGTATTTTGTAACTTCTTGAGCTATTTGCACTTCGCTCAGACCAGATCCCGCGACACCGACGGCACAACGGATGCACCCTTTAAC
Organism: Candidatus Zixiibacteriota bacterium; assembly: GCA_018820315.1. Lineage (NCBI taxonomy): Bacteria > Pseudomonadati > Candidatus Zixiibacteriota > Candidatus Zixiibacteriota bacterium. The sequence continues at coordinate 2,044 of JAHJOQ010000063.1, forward strand.
GTGCTCATCGGTTTAGGCTGATCCCCGTTCGCTCGCCGCTACTTGGAGAATCACGGTTGTTTTCTTTTCCTCGGGGTACTAAGATGTTTCAATTCCCCCGGTTGTCTTCTCATACCTATGTATTCAGTATGAGATGGGTCCGCATAACCGGCCCAGGTTATCCCATTCGGAAATCCCCGGCTCAAAGCTTATTTGCAGCTAACCGAGGCTTATCGCAGCTTATCACGTCCTTCATCGGCTGCCTGTACCAAGGCATCCACCGCATGCCCTTAGTAACTTGATCGAAAATCCTAAAGACACTCTTTCTCGCTCGGCTTTCTGTATTCGTATCTCGGAAATTACAGAAAGACGTATCTGACTCAAATTTCTTTGGTCAGACCTCGATATTTAGTTTTCAAAGAACCATCGTGATTTCTCACGTAGCGTTTGAATATATGCGTAGCAACTCCGCTGTCAAGTCCTTTGTTGAAGTTTTTTCCAAATCAGCGGAAAAAACGCCTCCCATATTCAGAATCAGCGGCATTCCCCCTGTTCTCTGGAATCGGCGGCCTGCCGCGTTCGCGTTAACTGAAACTGGAAGATGGTCAGAAATGTTCCATCAAGCGACGAGTGTGATCAGAAAACCGCGCAGGGATCTGGCCCTGCAGCGAATATGTAGGTTATCAGATAGACCACATCATCGATGTCGACCAGACCGCTATAATCTGCATCCCCCAGTTCAAGTGGCTCAGGAGCAGAGCCTCCCCCGAATATGTAGCCGATCAGAAACACCGGATCGTCAATGTCAACCATTCCGCTACCGTCGGCATCACCGCACAGATAGCACATTATTCTGTACTGCCCATCCTGATAATTCAGCAGTTCGAAATTCGGCGCAGAATGAGGAATCTCTTCTACGATCGTGTCTGCCCATGCCACGCACGAATCACCCTCCCATTCGACGCAGTTCTCAAATGTGGAATCGTACTCGATCCAGATATCGTATCCGATAAGTTCCGACATACCGTCAATGACCGGGGTCGAGAACCTGGTGAATGCTGGATTCACGTATACAGACCCCGTAAAGTCGCAGAGAGTGTCCGGCATCGGATCAATCAGTTGAGCGCGAACTGTACACAGAAGCTGCGGTTCATTCGATGGCGGAATCGGCAAGCCATCGCCTTTTGACGGATAGTCAAACAGACCGACTATCTTCATCACGCCTCCCGGACTACCCAGGAAATTCCACGAGACAAATTCCCAATCCTCGATAGTAGATCCGGCAATATCTAGCGGTTCCGACTCGTGGAATCGCAATGTGAAGGGCGCAGCCATGGTCAACCACACCTCTATTCCGGCAACCGAGTCCTCGACTGAATTCATCATGATCTCGAAAGTCACAACAGAATCGGCCGGTGAGAATACGATGTTTTCAACTCTCAGATTGAGGATCGGTTCAACCGCGAGAGCTGGAGTCGCCGATGGAACCGAGAACAGCAGAGATACTGCGACCAAACATATTATCCGGGTACCTCGTGGGTACACATGACGCCTGACGATTCTGATATCGGACTCCATAACTTGACCCTCGCTGTCCGTGTGCGCTACAATGTGAATGTCGACAATGCACTGTGCAGAACATGATCCTATATTAATAATAACCTTTTTCTCCAGATCGTCAAGCCCCTATCTGCAATCGGAGAGTCAGAATCAGCGCGAGAGCACCCACTCCGGACTTACTATCCAGAGCAACCGAATAACACGGCACTTCAGCCCCAGATTGCCTATTTTGATAGAATACGGATGAAATGAAAGGGTTCCCAGGTGATTGATCCGTTTGCCGCAGATGTAGCTGCGTCCCGGCGCACCTGTGTGCGAACAACCTCCCGATGTCAATTCAGGAGATATCCGGCAATGCGCATGCGGATTTGATGCAGATACGATCAAGAAAGCCGCGAATCAGCTGCTGTGATGCCATTTTGGAGAATCACCACCTATCTGGGAACGCCTACCCGACGACAGAGTCGGCTGCCGACGTAAACGGTTGCGAACTCGTACGATATAATATTTTCCGGTTGACAATGGAAATCATGTTACTTAGATTTGACGGTTCACGGTCGTCTGCGTCCATATATTGAGGACGATCGTACAACTGGGATGGTAATGTACGACAACTATCAAAATGAATCTTACTATTTGTACGACGTTGAATAATCAGAACCTTTGATTGGGAGTCTAAATTATGCGGAAAACGGCACTACTTGCGTTGGCAATGCTGATCTTGATCTCGCTGCACGCGCAAACTTTTGCAAGGACGAAAGAAACAAGGGATCCTCGGACGGAAGAAGGCTTCTTCAAGCCTTCACAGACAAAACCTCCGAACACTATGAATTGCGTCCACAATTACAATAACCTTCTGCTCTGTATTTCGAACTGGGGGTTCTTTGGAAGCGAGGATGGCGGACAGAGAGACTGCGAGACAGGGCTGTCCGCACCGTCAGGAGAGTTTCCTGCAGGCTCGCTGGTAGAGTACCTCTTCCAGGGAGCACTCTGGATCGGCGCTGTCGTCGGTGAGGATACATTGGTATCGGTTGGCGCAGATGGATGGCAGAGGGTGAATGAACTCTACCCGTGTGGCGAGGCTGGCGATCCAAAATGCGGTATCATCAAAGCATCGAACAGACCTTCCGATCCAGCGTTCTCCGAAGATGCAAAGTCAGACCTGGAGTATTACGCGGTGTACTCAGATACGCTGGTGGATGCGCGATATACTCCGGATGATTGGGATGGCCGCATATACATGCCGATTGGTGTGGAAGTGGCACAGAGGACTTATTCATGGAGTGTCGACTACGCGCAGGACTTCATACTGCTGGACTACAGCGTCAAGAACATAGGCCTCAGGAAGATTGAGAATCTTTACGTTGGCATCTATTCTGACGGTGATGTTGGCCATAAGTCAATCGGCGGAAATGATAGAGCGTCCGATGACATCTGCGGCTTCCTTCAAACCAGCCCCTCCGCTCTTGTCGATTGTCCCGATTTCGAGGACACCATCGACCTGACATACATTTGTGATGCTGACGGTGATCCCAGTAACAATGCTTATGATTACAGAAGCGCTACCGGCATGCTCGGAACCAGGGTAATGCGAGCACCCGGACAGGACAAGAAGGTATCTTTTAACTGGTATCAGGGCAATGGAAGTCCGCAGCTCGACTGGGGTCCAATGCTCGATGCTACGAAACGCATATTCGGCACCGGAGGTCAGGGCACTCCGGAAGGTGACAGAAACAAGTACTATCTGTTATCGAACGGCGAGCACGACTACGACCAGATATATTCGGCGTATGACTTCTCTGATGTGGGCTGGCTCCCGCCGAGTCCTGTAGCGCTGACTATAGCCAACGGTGGTGACACGCGTTTTCTGCTCTCGTTTGGGCCATTCAATGTTGACGTTGGCGACTCTCTCCAGATAACGTGCGCCTATGTTGCCGGAGAACTGTTGCACAAAGACCCGACCAACAACCTCAATAACATGCAACGAACTTATGACCCAAACACCTTCTACGCCAACCTTGATTTCCGTGATGTTGGAGAGAATGCCATTTGGGCTTCATGGGTGTACGACAATCCAGGAGTCGACTCGGACCCCACGGACGGCATCGACTACAGGGGTGAGTATTGCTTGTCTGAAGTCGACACAGTGGAGAATCCGGGTGCTGAACCGGATACCGCCTGGTACAGAGGAGACGGTATACCAGACTTCAGAGCCGCCACAGCACCTCCACCACCACTCTTGCGTTATGAAACGAAATACGAGCAGGCATTTCTCAGATGGAATGGCTATATCACTGAAACTGCTGTCGATCCGTTCACTCACGTGCGCGATTTTGAAGGCTATCGTGTTTACTGGGGCAAGGTGAGAACTTCGTCGGCAATGGCGCGTCTCGAGTCAAGAGATTTTGACGACTTCAAGAGATATCGTTGGGATGAATTCAAGAACGCGTGGGCAACAAGCGAACCTCCGCTCACGCGCGATTCGCTCCAGCAACAATATGGGCTCAGCTTCATTCCCGAAGACTGGCTCTGCGCAAATACAGTCGGAACTGGATTCGAGGCTGATGGAAAGAGTTACTGCTTTGAGGCGACCGATTGGAATCAGTCAATCGAAGGCTGGCTTGACGGCGCCAGGATTCTCTCCCAGACAGGTATTAGAAAGACCTATGCCGAAGAGATAGATGAGGGACTTATCCTCCCGATTCTCGATTCCACGATTGCGGAATACTGGGTAAAGGACATTGATCCACGCACCGGCGATTCAGTTCTCTATCACAAGTACTGGGAGTATGAATACTCGATAGACAACTTGCAGGCGTCGGTTCCACACTATTTCGGAGTGACTGCTTTCGACTTCGGCGAGTTCAATAAGAACTTCGGTGAAGTCAAGGGCATTGAAGCACAGGAGAGCTCTCCTTTGGCCAATGTGGTAGAATTGTGGGCGATCAATGATGCGGCAACGGTTGCCGGTCGGGGATTGAAGGTAGAGGTCTATCCCAATCCTTATTACGGTGACGGACAATACATCCGCGCCGGCTATGAGGACAGAGACAAAACGGGATTTGTCGACCACTCGCGGCAGATCCATTTCGTGAATCTGCCGGCAGAAGCTACCATCAGAATCTACACACTCGATGGCGATCTGATCAAGCAGATTGATCATCCCGGTACCCACTCAGATTGGGACTCCAAAGTGTACTGGGATATGAGGACGAGAAACAACGAGCTCGTCGCCAGCGGCATCTATCTATTCTCAGTTGAATCGTCTTCAGGCAACCAGGTCGGCAAGTTTGTGATTATCTTCTAAGCCGACAGAAACATCAATTGACAGATATTGAAACGCCGGGAATCCCCCGGCGTTTCTCATTTGCCCTTTTCGACCTGATGCAGTAGACTGGCATTGGCTAAAATAGCACACCAATTGAGCGTGAGAAGCACTCTGCCACCGGATTCCTGCAGTCAGAGATGCACGGACATCGCTGCTTTGTTGGGTCTGAGGCATAATAAAAAGGAGCGGATGATTCATCCGCTCCCATCTTCGACTAGAATCAGTCTGAACGCTTACACGACGCCCTGATCCATCATGGCATCAGCCACCTTGATGAATCCTGCAATGTTTGCGCCAAGCACATTATTAGTCGGTTCGCCATACTCTTCAGCAGTGTCCTTGCAAGCGGTATGGATTGCCTGCATGATACCGAGAAGCCTCTGATCCACTTCCTCTCTGGTCCAACTCAGCCTCAGGCTGTTCTGCGACATTTCTAAACCAGAAACGGCGACTCCGCCAGCATTGGCAGCCTTGCCGGGGCCGTAGTGAATCTTGGCCGCCACAAAGGCGTCCACAGCCTCGGGAGTCGATGGCATGTTTGCGCCTTCTGCGACACAGATGCAGCCATTCTTCAGCAGCTCCTTGGCATCATCAGCATTGACTTCGTTCTGAGTTGCACAGGGCAGCGCCACGTCGACAGGAACGTTCCACACACCGGCTCCCTCGAAGTACTTCGCACTCGGGAATTGACTGGCGTATTCTCTGATCCTTCCACGTCTTTCGTTCTTGAGCTCCATTACCCACGCCAGTTTCTCAGGTGTAATGCCACTTTCATCGACGATGTATCCGGCGGAATCGGAGAGCGTGATCACCTTGCCACCAAGATCGTTGACCTTTTCAGTGGCATATTGGGCGACATTGCCGGATCCGGAGACGGAAACCTTCTTGCCGGAGATGGAATTGCCCTTGGTCTTCAGCATCTCTTCGGCAAAGTAAACCGTACCATAGCCGGTCGCTTCGGGCCGTATGAGGCTGCCGCCCCAGTTCAGACCTTTGCCGGTGAGCACACCGACGAATTCATTGCGAATTCTCTTGTACTGACCGAAAAGAAAACCGATCTCTCTTCCACCTACGCCAATATCACCAGCGGGGACATCGGTGTTGGGGCCGATATGTCGACATAACTCCGTCATGAAACTCTGACAGAATTTCATAACTTCATTGTCCGATTTTCCCTTAGGATCGAAATCGGAACCGCCTTTGCCGCCACCCATCGGAAGAGTAGTGAGGCTGTTCTTGAATACTTGCTCGAATGCAAGAAACTTCAGGATGCCAAGATTGACAGATGGATGAAACCGCAGACCGCCTTTGTAGGGGCCGATTGCGCTGTTCATCTCGATGCGAAAACCGCGATTGACCTGCACCTTTCCGCTGTCATCGATCCACGGCACTCTTATGAGGATTACGCGTTCGGGAACGACGATCCTCTCAACAATGCCAGCTTCTCTGTACTTCGGATGCTTTTCAATCACTGGGGCCAGCGATGTGAGGACTTCCTCGACAGCCTGATGGAATTCCGGCTGTGCGGCGTCCTTCTGCTTCACCTGCTCAAAAATACCGTTGATGTACTCAGACATCACACACTCCTTCAAAGCAAGAGATTAACGATTTGGGTCTGTATTTCGCGTAATGCTATTATTTTCATACGGTACCAGTGTGGACTCTGGAGCCAAACGAATCGCTACTTACTCAGACGTTGAAGGAGAGTAATATGTCGAGCACATCAAATCAAGTGCTTATGCGTACAATCCTCTCAGCTCCGCTGCTTCCGTCACCCTCTTGATTCCGACGATAAAAGCCGCCGTCCTCATCGGGACTTTGTACGAAAGCGAAGTCTTCAGAACCAGCGCAAATGAGTCATCCATTATGCGCTGCAGATCTTCTTGTATCCGACTTTCAGTCCAGTAATATCCCATTCTATTCTGCACCCACTCGAGGTACGATACTGTCACTCCGCCCGCGTTACACAGGATATCAGGAATTATGAAAGTTCCTTTCTTCTCGAAAATATCGTCCGCCTCGGGCGTTAGGGGGCCGTTAGCGCATTCGGCAATGATCTTCGCCTTTACCCTGCGTGCATTCTTGCTTGTGATCTGATTTTCGAGGGCCGCCGGGATCAGTACATCAACCTGCAGCTCAAGAAGCTTCATCGGATCATCGAGCTTCTCGACCGCGGCCTTCTTCTCGAAGCCTTTCAGCGTCCCGAATCTTGCCACATGTTCGACAGCAAATTCCGGATCAATACCCGATTTCGAATAGAAAGCACCATCAATGTCGGAGATCGCCTGAATTATGCAGCCATCTTTCTTAAGGAGAGTGGCAGCAAACGAACCGGCATTGCCATAGCCTTGAATCGCCACCGTCGCTCCATCGAGACTAATCTTGAGATGCTCGACCGCTCTTCTAACGACATACACCATTCCTTGTGCCGTAGCAGAAGCACGACCTTCAGAGCCACCCAGCGCTACCGGCTTCCCAGTGACCACAGCAGGTATATGGTTGCGGTGATGCATGCTGTATGTGTCCATGAACCAAGCCATCACGCGAGGATTAGTGTTAACATCCGGCGCGGGAACATCGCGATCCGGTCCGAATAAATCGATCAATTCGGCAAAATACCGGCGAGCGAGTCGCTCGAGTTCATGCTCCGAAAGCTTCCTGGGATCGACCACTACTCCGCCCTTGCCCCCGCCCATCGGGATACCGACGACGGCTGACTTATAGGTCATCCAGAACGCAAGAGCCTTTACTTCATCGACGTCGACATCGGGATGGAATCTAACCCCACCCTTTGCAGGACCACGCGCAATATTGTGCTGCACCCGGAACCCAATGAAAATCTCAATCGAACCATCATCCATGCGAACCGGTAGCTTCACTTCGGTAATTCGCCTCGGTTCCTTGATGACCGCGATCTGATTATCTGTAAGCTTGAGAATTCGGGCAGCGCGATCGAACTGCTTCATCGCATTATCGAACGCTGACACCTTGGTCGTTCCGTGCCGACCTACTCTGCCTCTAGCCTTCGTCACGGGCTTTCCTGTAAGCTTCTTCTCTTTCATAATCTCCACTTCCTCAAACGGCCCTATTACCGTATGTGAAATATTTCGCAAATGAAATGTTTTTTCATAGAATGTCAAGCGAAACCGTGAAGATTCGTTGGATTTCTCGGCGAATGTTGAGCATCTCGCTATGACATTTCTGCGCTGTCAGGAACCCTTTCCTGACGGCTCTTTTCAATGCTGGAAGGAAGGGGTTCCTTCCAGCGCGTGTAAGCTGGGGGCCCCACAGCTTGCTGTTGGAATGTGATTAGCAAGCAATCCCACAGCCAAGGGGCTTGTTAATAAGGCACCAAAGTCGCCAATCGTCGTCATCGCGAGGAGCGAGTCGTCGAGCGACGTGGCGATCTCGATCCAGCACGACGCAGGGTGCCCGATGACACGAAAAATGCCAAATAATCCTTGACACTAAGAGGGGGGGGGTAAATTATGAAGTAGACACCGCCATCCACAGATTCATGATAACGCCTGTCATACCGCTCGGCAGGATGTCGGTCTTTGGTTGCATCGAAAAACGGGAGGTGGAGATGAAATCAATTGCGCTTCGATTTCTGCTTGTCATGTGCGGAGCGCTGATAGCGGGGAGCATGGCGTTCGCTCAGGACTACGGAGCACCTGACTCTGCGTACTTCCTTGAACCGACTTTCGCGGACAACGCCTGCACTGATGCAACGGTCGGATTCAAACTCTGGACTAATCACGACCCTGAAGGTTTCGTAGTGTACATAGCATTCGAATTCACGTGGTCGGGAAGCACGTGCATCGATTCCGTGGTGGCGTCACCTCTTCCCTGCCTTCCCCTTCCCGATGAATGCGGTCCGTATGAAGAATTGCTCTACGTCAGCATCGATTGTGATGCAAAACAAGGAACAGTTGAGTATTTCTGCCCCCTAGTGGCGCTCGACTGCGGTGTTCTAATTTGCGAGTTCAAATTGCCCGTACGTCCAGACTCCACAGCACAAATTAACATCGTACCGGGCTCGATCGTGCTTGATACGTGGTATTCTGCCTGGGAACCGGATTATCAGGATCTTGCGGTAACACTCACCGCACCCGCCCCGCCAGCTATGATGTACGGTGATGCTAATGGATCAAGAGCGGTAGATATTGACGATGCTGTATACTTGATAGCGTATATATTCGCAGGAGGCTGCCCGCCCTGGCATTTTAACAGCGGAGATGCTGATGCAAGCTGCGCCATTGACACGAGATATATTCAAAAGTTGTGGATAGAATAGAATGAGCGTATCCTCTTAATAGTAAACAAGAGAACTCGGGTTTATCCGAGCAGGAGGACACGCTCATGAGGAATAGTAATGTAAGTAATTTGGAAAGTCGAGTGGAAAA
>JAHJOQ010000064.1 GCA_018820315.1 Candidatus Zixiibacteriota bacterium
AAGGCGAACACTCCCGCCGATGTGTTCAGATTCTCTGCTCCGAAGATCGGTGAGGATGATGGAACGGTCATCGCCAGAACAATGGAAAATATCAAGACCGTCCCGAATCCATACTACAACTTCTCGCCATACTATGAGCTTAACCAATTCGACAGAATAATTAAGTTCATCAACATTCCGCCGGCGGTCGATGTCACAATCAGAATATTCAATCTTGCAGGCGATCTTGTCCGCACCATTGAACATGACGGTGGCGAGATTTCCGAGATCGAATGGGATGTAAGGACCGACAACGGCCTGTACGTCGCATCGGGAATTTACATCTATCTGGCGGAATCGGATATGGGTCAGAAGGTCGGTAAAATGGCTGTATTCACTGAGATCGAACAGCTCAATACCTACTAAGCAGGAGGAAGATGATGAGAATAAAACCGTTGATAGTTAGTTTTGTGATTGTCCTCCTGGCTGCGTCTTGCCTCTACGCTGGAGGTAGCGAGCGGATCGGTTCCGCCGGCGCACAGGAGCTTCGCATTCCAGTCGGAAGTCGGGCTTCGGCGATGGCTGGCGCCAATATCGCCGATGTCAGCGGAGCCGAAGCGCTCTTCTGGAATCCGGCCGGTGTGGCGCATTTCGAAGGAACGGAGGCGATGTTTACGCACCTCCAATACATCGCCGACATCAATGTCGACTACTTTGGCGTGATGACAAACATCGAAGATTTCGGCTCCATAGGACTGCATGCGAAGGTGGTCTCGATCGGAGAAATGGAAGTCACTACGACTCAAGAGCCACAGGGCACGGGTGAGACATTCAGCCCAACCTTCTCGGTGATTGGCGCGACTTATTCGCGTGTATTCACAGACAGAGTCTCGTTTGGCATGACTGCCAATTTGATCAATGAGAAGATCGAGCAGGTGTCTGCTAACGGTCTTGCATTCGATTTCGGATTCATCTACGATCCGCTGTGGCGCGGATTCAAGTTCGCGATTGCGATTAAGAACTACGGTCCGCAGATGCGGTTTTCGGGCGAGGGATTCAACCTCTCGGTTGATCCACCCGATGCCGAACCGGGCACGCAGTTAAAAACCGTTGCCACGAAGAGCGCTCAGTTCGAACTGCCCGCGTACATCCAGCTTGGCGCATCATGGGATGCCGTCAATCGGGACCTGAACCGCGCGGTGGTCGTTGGTTCTTTCCAGGCCAATAACTTCTCCGAGGATGAGTTCCGTGGAGGAATCGAGTACTCGTATGACGACATGTTCTTCCTTCGCGGTGGATATGTCGGCTCCAGTCAGGATTCCTTCATGTATGGGCTGACACTCGGTGCCGGGCTGAAATACGCCTGGGGACAGAACAGCATCACATTCGACTATTCCTGGGTTGAGACGGACTTCTTCGATAACAACCAGTACTTTACTGCGAAATTCTCATTCTAGTCTGAAATGTGATAGACTCGAAAGAGCCGCCCGAGAGGGCGGCTTTTTCTATGCCTGTATGCGACGCTGCGGTCAAAATATGCCTTGCCATATAGCGCGAAACCGGCTATGATTCGTGCCATTGCGACTCGATTGCAGGCGATAGCTACTCGCACGGAAATATGGAGAGATAATCGTGACTAATTCGGCATATCAGGGTTACAAGGGCGCCGCGCTTGACAAGCTCAAAGAACTCGGGGTGAGAGTCTGGTGCGACGTGGAAGTTACAACCACCAAGGGTCAGTTCATCGGCGTAATCCTGCCGAGATCAGAGACCGGCGATGCGGATCATATCGTGCTCAAAATGCACAACGGTTACAATGTCGGTGTCAAAGTCGATTCGATCATGTCGGTGAAAGAGATCGGCTACAAAGAGGCGCATTACAAGATTCCTGAATCGGAGTTTCCGACCAGTCCCGACAAGCCGAATGTCACACTGCTCGGAACTGGCGGTACCATTGCCTCGCGCCTCGATTACCGCACCGGCGCTGTCATTCCTGCGTTCACTCCGGGCGAACTATACGGTGCGGTGCCGGAACTTGCCGACATCTGCAATTTGAAGACCGAGAAGCTGTTCGGAGTATTCTCCGAGAATATGGGACCGGAGCAGTGGATCGCGACAGCGAAGGCGATCGGTCGAGAGATCGAAAACGGCGTCGATGGTATCGTGATTGGCCACGGCACCGACACGATGCATCACACGGCGGGGATTCTCTCATTCATGGTTCAGGATTCGCCAGTGCCGATCGTTATGGTAGGATCGCAAAGATCGTCCGATAGGCCATCATCGGATGCCGCATTCAACCTCAGATGCGCCGCGCATACCGCAGCATGTGGTGATATTGCCGAGGTCATGGTCTGCATGTTTGGGCCTACATCGGATCAGTACAACCTGCTGCATCGTGGGACTCGCGTCCGCAAGATGCATTCGTCCTATCGCAGCACATTCCGCACAGTCGGCGATATTCCGATCGCGAAATGCACGCCTGACAGTGTTACACCTCTGCGCGAGGATTACAAGCGCCGCAGGAAAGACCGGAATGTAAAGATCGATACCGCATTCGAGGAGAAAGTCTCAATTGTATACTACTATCCCAACATGAAGCCCGATATCATCGAATCGCTGGTCGATCATGGCTACAAGGGCATCGTGATAGCCGGAACCGGCCTCGGACATGTCAACAAACCTCTCTACCAACCGCTGCGTAAGGCTATCAAACAGGGCGTCGCAGTCTACATGACCGTCCAGACACTATGGGGATATGTCCAGATGTTTGTCTATGACACCGGACGGGACCTTCTCGATGCGGGCGTAGTGCCTGCGGCGAACATGCTGCCGGAAGTTGCGTATGTCAAACTCTGCTGGGCGCTTGGACACACGACCGACCTTGAGGAAGTCAAGAAGATCATGCTGACTCCGATTGCCTACGAGATCACCGACGGCGAGCCACACAACGGATACCTCATCATGCAGGGCGGCCTCCCCGAGACCGAAGAGTTTATCGCGAAGTATGTGAGGTGAAGGTTTGGAAGACATACGGAATCCAGGAGGAAAGAGGCCGAGTACTGGAAGCCACGAGAGACTAATGGAGCCTAGCATGGTGGTAAAACAGAAGTTCTATCGGGACTATGTCTTGCCACTACTTAATGTAGAGCCCGCGGATACCAATTACGGTTCATTCCTAGAGATGGGATACATGGCATGGCGACTCGGAATAACGCAGTCGGACCTGAAGCGCTGCAGATTCGTTTTGGCCATGTGCCACGAGATTACAATGAAGTGGCCTATTGACTCGATATCTTTGATCTCGACCATGATGAGAGAATACTACAAGGTGCACAGCAGGCGGAGCTTTGGTGAGAAACTATACGGTGACTATAGAGACGCTGAAAATGCGGATTTCAAAGCAGCCTATTTACTTAATGTCTATAAAGTGATATTCGAAAATGACTTCCGCCTCTGGGCGACTATTCCATATGTTTACGCAGAATACATCTTGAACGCCAAAACAATTAGTGGTGATTTATCCCAATCTGTATTTCTGGGAGCAAGCGCAAAGTTGAAATCGATATCTGACAGTGAAACTCTATCGCGACGCGGCAACTTGAGCGATATTGTAGCTGGGTTCGACGCTAAGCTCCGCCACGCTGGCGCGGGGCATGAGGATTGGGAACTCGACGATTCAGGCGGCATAGTCTTCAGAGTTCGTGATCCGCGTTCAGGTAAGCTGAAGTCTTCTATAAATAAGACTTTAAGTGAGTTTGAATCTGATGTTGTCTCCTGTAGACGAACAATTTGGGTGCTTCACATGGGTGTTATAGCATACTTGAACAACAATCGCGTGCTTAGCTGTGAGATTCATGAGCAGCCAACGTTCAAAATCTCGGAAATGCGCGCCTATCTAGAAGACTTCGCGCTCGACCGAGGCTTGAGAGTTGCTAGGTTCGAGTGCAACATTGATCGTTCGCAAGTATCGCTTGGACTCTGCTATTCTCCGAACACAGAGGCCAGAGGTGGGACTGTGCGATTTGGCTCTGGCGAGGCATTTGATCTAGTGAGAATCGTAACCCGATCATCATATAAGAATCAGATTCTAGAGGTTCTGGAGTTTCTAATGCAGCACTTTGACCGTTCACGATTCCCCACTGTTGCGCTGGACATTTCTGATAAGACTGAGACCGTGGTCGCGTCCTTAGTTATTAAGTCAAACGAGCTAAGCAAAGTGGCGGCTGATCCCGGTAGTGGCGAAATGCCCGCGCTGCTAGTAGGCCAGTTGCCCGATGACGAGTGTGTGTTGATCACGGAACATGGAGTCCCGTTGGGACATGGCAAGTTCATTGAGAAACAGCTTAAAGAGCAAGGATATGAAGTTATGGTCGAGCACTGCGAGTGACGGCGATAGCTTGCCAGTTGAAAAGCCCTTGTGCATCCTCTTCCAAGAAAACTCTTGCGCCATACATACCACATTTGTAGTATTCTGCCGAATGTTGAAACTTGACATCGTATTGTCAGTATGGATAGTTCGAAGAAACAGAGACATCGCTCATAAACCACAAGGAGAGGGTAGAATTGTGAAAAAGCTGATTTTTGTCTTGTTGATCCTCGCGGCGGCCGCATTCATATTCGGCTGCGGAAGTTCCAGGCAGGTCACGCGCATGGACCCCGAATCCCAGACCGATCTGTCGGGCAAATGGAATGAAACCGACGCCAGATTGGTCGCCGAGGAGATGATCTCCGACTGTCTGCGCCGCCCCTGGCTGACTACCTTCAACGCCGAGAAGGGGAGAAAGCCGGTCGTGACGGTCGGCAGAATTCGCAACAGCAGTTCCGAACATATAGACACCGAGACATTTACGAAGGATTTTGAGCGCGAACTGCTCAACTCCGGATCGGTTAGCTTTTCTGGCAGCAAGATTGAGCGCGATGACGTTCGCGAAGAGCGGCTCGATCAGCGCGATTTCGCATCACCCGAGACTGTCAAGAAGCTGCGTGAGGAAACCGGCGCCGATTTCATTCTTCTCGGATCGATCAAGAGTATCACCGATCAGATCGAGGGCAAGCAGACGATATTCTATCAGACCGATCTCGAACTGATCAATGTCGAGACAAATGAGAAAGTCTGGATCGGCGACAAGAAGATCAAGAAGGGTATTGCGCAGAGCGGTACTAAGTTCTAGGTCAATCTTGGTATCAATGACACGCGCTAAATCATGTATTCCGGCGCTTCTGGCGCTTCTAATTATATCCGGTTGCGGGTCTGTGCGGACCCGCACCGGCTTCTATGATCCGATCACTGTCGATCTGAAGAAGGGCGAATACGAGGCCGCAGTCGCTGGTGTCGAAGCCGCTAAGGAATCGAACAAGTACGAGCATAAAGATCGGTTTGTCTATTTCATCGATGCCGGAATGGCGAACCACTTTGCCGGAAATTTCGATTCGAGCAACGCAAGGCTCACTCTCGCCGAAAGCTCCGCAGAGGACCTTTTCACCAAAAGCATCAGCCGCGCCGCAGCGTCAATGCTCCTCAATGACAATGTTCTCGAATATGCGGGGGAAGACTACGAAATCCTCTACACCAATATCATCATGGCGCTCAACTATTTGATGTTGGGCAATTACGATGACGCGTTCGTCGAGGTCAGGCGTGCGAATCTGAAACTCGATCTCCTCGATCAGAAATATGCCACTGCTGCCGAGAAGCTGCAGCGTGGATCTCCAGACGATACCGCGCGCATCGAGGTCGACTACAATGTTGAGAAAGTCCGATTCCACAACGACGCTTTCGCCCGGTATCTCAGCATGCATATGTATGCCGCAGGCGGCAAATGGGATGACGCCCGTATCGATTACGATTATCTGCGCGATGCGTTCAAATCGCAGCCGCATGTGTACAATTTCGAGATGCCGGAAGTTACGTACACTCCACAAGGGGATGGAGTTATTCTGAGCGTAATCGGGATGGCGGGGCTGTCGCCGGTTAAAGAGGCGTTCGATCTGCGGATCAGAACAGACAAGGACCTCGGTCTGGTGCAGGTGCTCTATACTGATTCCGAGAATCACGAATCTGAGTACGGTCATCTGCCTATAGATATCGGTGAAGATTTTTATTTCAAGTTTTCGATTCCTCGGATAGTCGAGCGACCGACTACCGTCGATCGGATACGAGTTTTCGCCGGACCGCAGACAATCGGTGAACTACAACTTGTCGAGGATGTGTATCGCGTAGCCGAGGAGACATTCAGGGCGAAAAGCTCTCTGATCTATGTCAGATCAGTGCTGCGTGCTGTCTCGAAAGGGCTGTCAGCGCATCTGATGAAGAAGAAAGCTGATACCGGTGGGTTTGAGGGCTGGCTTAAGAAAGCCGCGATTGATGTGGCGACTGAGATTTCCGAAGGCGCGGACCTTCGCTGCTCACATCTGCTGCCGGGGAGAATCTATGTCGGCGATTTCGAACTGGAGCCGGGAGTATATGACTTGCGAATTGAATTTATCGATAAGGCGGGGAATCTGATTTGCGCCGAGGAACTTCCCGGATATGAAGTCCGGTCAGGCGGATTCAATATTGTGCAGACAGTCTGCCTCAATTAGTCCGGAGTGCGTCAAAAAGCGTTTTGAGAACCAGCTCTCCCGGCAAGCTCCCGCGAACCCGAGACATAATTGCTCCCATCAGGTATTGGAACTTCCGTCTCTCACCATTGAAACTGATATTTTCGACCTTCTCGACTTCTTCTCGGGCTATTTCTGTCAGATAACCGTTGTCCACCGTTCGATAATCTCTCTTCTCTACAATCTGCGCAAGAGTCGCAGGATTGCCGGATTGACAGAACTCGGTCAGAAGGTCGGGGATGGCCTCACGAGTGAACATCCCTTTCGAATACATCGAGAACAACTCAACCAGATTATTGTCGGTGACTCTCTCTGTAGGCAGACCTTTTCTGCGAAGGCTCTTGAGGGTTTGAGTCAGCACCACAGCGACAAGCTTCGGGTTGACATCAGTGTCTGCGACAATGCTATCGAATACTCTCGCTCTGTCGGATATCGTAAGCGGTCTGATGACATCTTCGCTTAACCCAAGCTCTCGCCATCGCTGCTCTTTTTCATAGGAGCGCTCCTGCAGATTATCCGCGATCTTCTTCAGTCTCTCGTCAGTTACTGCCAGCGGTGGAAGGTCTGTGTCGGGATACATCCTGTCCGGGCCAGGGAGGATACGCTCGAAATCCGTGTTTCCATTGCCGATATCCTGGCGTGTCTCGTTCGGCACCCCTCTGATTGCTTCGAGAGTCCGGAACTTGATCTCTTCAAGGGCTGTCTCGACATCTTGCGCCGTTCCCCAGACGACAATCACGGTATCGGTCAGCTTGCATCCGCAGTGATTCCTGATGGCGGTCCATTCATCAGTCGAGAGTTCCGATTGATCGGGTGCATCCGAATGGAAAAGATTGGGCCGCTGGTCAATACATGCGACAACTTTGAGCCTACCGGAGTATTCCCAAGCAAGAGTATACCCCGGTTGAGTCGGATGATTCAGAAGACCAGCGAAGCCATTGATCTTTGCGCATTTCACGACTCCTCCCGAATCGAGAGCCGAGCGGATCGAGGCCGATTTGGTGCCGGAGAGCAGATCCGTGAGGTCGTGATTGCTTAATACCAGACTTTTGCGGGAGATTCCTCTTGATTGGATAGCCGCCTTGATGTCCAGGAGCGCCTTTTGCCGCAACGCTTCGACATGCGTCAGGTCGCGAACGTATCCGGTTTTGGCGACACCCTTGATTTCGACTCTCGTACCGCCATTGATGCTGACATTGACATCCTGCCGTACCGAACCGATCCCGCGCCGCACTTTGCCGGACGCCTTGAGCAGTCTGCCGATCAGTTCATTAACTTCGGCGGCCTCAATCGGGCTTTTCATGTCGGGGTACGTTATAACTTCCACGAGCGGAGTCGAGAGTCTGTCGGCCTTGAACGTAATTGTGTGACCGATATCCGATATTTCCCGGCAGGCATCCTCCTCGAGGCAGATCTGGATAATTCTGATCCGGCGGTCTTTGTACGGCACCCATCCTTCAACGCCGACCACCACGGTCCGCTGAAATCCGGTCGGAATGCTGCCATCGAGATATTGCTTTCGCGATATGTGAATCTCGTCGACAATATTGCAGTTGAGCAGCAGCGAGATTTCGAGCGCGATGTCGAGCGCCTGCTGATTCAGCTCGAACGGCGGCGTATCATCCATCTCATACGTGCATGTGCTTCCCTTGACAAGCTGGTAGATGACATTCTTCCGCGTCTTGAACTCCATCAATGCGGTGCCGTCATATTCCCCCAACTCCGAGAGGGTCGGGCGCATGTGCCGCAGGATCGTAGCATCGGGCGGCTCGTGACGCAATCCAACCGGACAGCGACAGAAGAGCTTGCGTTTTGTATCGAGTTGCTGATGAATTTCCAGTCCGCACATGAAGCCGAGTTGGTCGAAATCTGCCGGCGGAAGTTGCGTTTTCATATTAGATCGATCCTTCTTTCTCCACTCTGAAAAGATAGGCAATATATACTTCCATGATTGGCAGGTCAAGCCCAGAGGGACGTTTAATCGACCTTGCAGATAGCGTTTTAAGATTCTATATTGTATTATTGAACCGACAATCTGATCTTAGCGGGGGGCCGCGTAGCGGCCTGAGGCATTAAGCGAATGAGTTGGAATGCAGAGACCAGACATCAAACCATCCAATAAGGCGGTTCGAGACTATTACAAAACACTCGAAGGCTTTGATCGGCAGAGCATATCCCATGAGACTGCCGTTCGTGCCGCATTCCAGAATCTCCTCGCCGACACCGCGAAAGTCCGCAAATGGACACTGATTCCAGAGCTGGGGGACAAAGTCGACGGCAGGACTATCCGCCCCGATGGCACACTCCGCGACACCTTCCACATGCCGCGAGGCTACTGGGAGGCAAAGGACACTGCCGACGATCTTGACGCTGAGATCAAGAAGAAGATCGCCAAAGGCTATCCGATCAACAACACTATCTTCGAAGATACGTGCCATGCAGTTCTCTTCCAGAACAAGCAGGAGGTGCAGCGCTTTGATCTCTCTGTGGCAAAAGAACTTACACTTCTGCTGAACACTTTCTATTCCCATGAAGAACCGAACATCGAACAATTCGAGAAGGCTGTCGACGAGTTCAAGATTCGTGTCCCCGATCTTGCCCGGAGCCTTACGGAGAAAATCGGACAGGCGCACAAAGATAACAAGAAGTTCATTGCGGCATTCGGAGACTTCTTCGGACTCTGTAAGAATTCACTTAATCCGAATATCAGCAAGGCGGCGGTTGATGAAATGCTGGTGCAACATTTGTTGACGCGACGGCTCTTTCAGACGATCATTGACAACCCCGATTTTGTGCACCGAAACGCTATCGCCGCCGAGGTCGAGAAGGTCATCGACGCTCTGGCAAGCAAGAGCTTCAGTCTGCACGAATTCCTCAAATCGCTCGATCAGTTCTATGTCGCCATCGAATCCGCCGCACACGGACTCACTGAGTTTGGCGAGAAGCAGCACTTTCTAAATACCGTATATGAACGGTTTTTCCAGGGGTATTCGGTCAGAGTCGCCGATACGCACGGAATCGTATACACTCCGCAGCCGATTGTCGATTTCATGTGCGCCAGCGTCGAGGAAGTCCTGAAGTCGGAATTCGGCAAGAGCCTCGGCAGCAAAGATGTCAATATCCTCGACCCCTGCACCGGCACCGGAAACTTCATTGTCAATCTATTGCGGCGGGTGCAGAAACGTGATCTGAAGCGGGTTTACGGCGAACAGCTATTCGCCAACGAAGTCATGCTGATGCCGTATTACATCGCCGCGCTCAATATCGAACATGAATATTATGTGCGCACCGGTGAGTACGAATCATTCGACGGTCTCTGCTTCGTAGATACGCTCGATATGGCCGAACCCAAGCAGACGCAAATGGAATTCATGACAGAGAAGAACACGGCGCGTGTGAATCGTCAGAAAAAGACTCCGATCACCGTGATTATCGGCAATCCCCCGTACAACGTCGGTCAAATCAACGAAAATGATAATAATAAGAATCGGAAGTACAAAGTTATCGATAAAGGTATCAAGGACACCTATGCGAAAGACTCGAAAGCGACGAACAAGAACGCGCTATCCGATGCCTATGTGAAATTCTTCCGCTGGGCGACCAATCGGCTGGAGGGGCGCGACGGCATCGTCTGCTTCGTTTCAAACAACAGCTTTGTCGATCAGATCGCATTCGACGGCATGCGCAAGCATTTGCTTCAGGATTTCACACAAATATACCATGTCGATCTTCACGGAAATGTCAGGAAAAACCCAAAATTGAGCGGAACAACACACAATGTCTTCGGAATACAGGTCGGAGTCGGAATCACGGTTGCCGTTCGCAAGGGCGACCACAAAAGCAGAAAACTGGTGTATGAGCGCGTCCCGGAGTTTTGGCGAAAGGAAGAGAAGCTCGACCACCTGCGACAGATGGGATCGGTCGGATCGGTCAAGTGGACTCGACTCAGACCCGACAGCCGGTTTGCATGGTTGACCTCTGCACATGGCGACGAATACGAGGCATTCATTCCGCTGGGCACCAAAGAGGCGAAAGCAGCCGGTGCGCGAGAACCAAGTGTGATATTCAAGCTCTATTCCGGCGGTGTGAAGACAAATCGCGATACTGTCGTTTATGATTTCGACAGAGATGCGCTCATCCGGGGGGTCAAGCAGTTCATCGAAGACTACAATTCCGAGGTCGATAGATATCAACGCGCCGATGGAAAGCCGGACGTTGATTCTTTTGTGAAGTACGATAAGATCAAATGGAGCGAATCGCTGAAAAACAGCGTTGTTCGCGGCGCACGTGCTGCATTCATCGAAGAGAACCTCAGAGTGTCAACATACCGGCCCTTCTTAAAGCTGAGCCTGTTCTTTGATGCGCTTCTCAATGAAAGGCGCTACCAGCTACCAGTGATCCTTCCCACCCCAGAATCGGAAGCTGACAATCGGCTGATGTGCGTAAGCGGCATTGGAAGTAGTAGGCCATTCCAAACGCTCATTGTCTCTGGTATTCCATGCCTTGATATGCTTGAGAAAACGCAATGCTTCCCCTTCTACGTCTATGACGAAAATGGGAGCAATCGGCGGGAGAATATCACCGACTGGGCGTTGAAGACATTCCGCGAACATTACAACGACAAGAAAATCGGCAAGTGGGATATATTCAACTATGTCTACGGGCTGCTACATCACCCTGTCTACTGCGAGAGATATGCCGACTGCCTCAAGCGAGAGCTTCCCCGCATCCCATTCGCGCCAGATTTCCGCGCGTTCGCCGAAGCGGGTAAGAGGCTCGCCGGGCTGCATCTCGACTATGAGAAGATCGAGCCGTATGAACTCGAATGGATCGAGGCCAAGGGAATTCCCCTGTCGTATCGAGTCGACGACAAAATACGACTCAGCAAAGACAAGTCTGAACTCAAAGTCAACGATTCGCTAACGCTCGGTGGCATTCCGAAGAATGCGTTCGAATATCGCCTCGGCAACCGGTCGGCACTCGATTGGGTAATCGACCAGTACAGAATCAAGACCGACAAGCGAAGCGGGATTCTCAGTGATCCGAATCGCCCGGATGACGAAGAGTATATCGTTCGGCTTGTCGGTCAGGTGATCAATGTCAGCATTGAAACCATGAAGATCGTAAGATCTCTTCCAGTGCTCGGTTTGCCTTCCTGACAGCCGACTGAATCGTGCAGGAAAGGATTCCTGCCCGCGTGAAGATTCAACATTCCTGACCATTCAGCGTCTATGAAGTGGTCTGCTGTATCAAAATGTCCCGAGTGTAGAGTTTCAGGCCGTCATTGCCGATTCTTTTTCAATGTGTCCCGAAGAATCCAAATTGTGATGGAATGAATCATTACGAATCTTGCCATGTTTATATGTAACAGCAGCTTTCAGAAGGTATGGGGACATCATGGAGATCCTATCATCGTGCAAATAGGTGCCTGTTTGTTCTTGACTTTTTCGGAAGGTTTTGCATATTATTGTATACTGACTTTTTACTCATCGCCATTACGTGTATTTGAAACCTGTAATTATGTAACATCAACTTCGAACGTCAGATTAGCGGAGGTGCTTATGCAGGAATCCTGAATATGGCGACGTGTATTTATGACAACATCAGCCATATGAGGGACACAAGCGATATTTCTAATTCACCAAACCACAGCAGTAAATTGAACTTTGACTAATCACCGAAAGGAGCAAGAGGTGAACAGAAGTTTTAGTTTGATATTTGTTCTAACTCTGATTCTGATGCTGTTGGCAGTCGGACCGGCAATGGCTACGGACAACGCACCTGCCGCAAAGGCTCAGAAGCTGATGATCAGACAGATGGACGGTAGCGAAGATTCTCCGGTGGGCAATGGCGGACCGTTGCTCGGTTCATCCAGCTTCGCACCGGGTCCTCAACCTCCCGGCGATACAGTCGGGATAACCCGGTATGAATTCCAGAAGAATGGCTCAATGGGCCGTCAGATCGCTTACACACCAAGCCTGAGTGGTTCGCCGTACGTCCACTTTATCTGGATGAAGAGTCCGGGTACAGCAGGCTTCAGGCATATTAACTACAACGCACGCAACCTGACGAACGGTGCATGGGCACATTCGTCTGGTGCGTCGGGTGGTACGGAAGTATCCGGTAACAATGGCGGATACACCACGATCGATGTTACATCATCGGGTGCAGCAGTCGGCGCATGGCATGAAGGTCCAGCTGCGGCGTTGTATCGCACGAGGTCAGGGCCCGATAGCAGTCCCCCAAACGGGACCTTCGCCACGGTATTCTCACCAAGCCCTTCGAATCTGGCGATTCCCAACTGTCAGGATTTCGCCTCCGGCACCCAAGAGGGCGACGCCTACATTTGGCCGGCGGTCGAGTATCAGCTTACGTCCGGCCTCGATAAGGTGATCCACCTTGTGTCGACAGAATCACCGCCCGAAACAGTCCAAGGCGAGTATTGGAAGTCGCTCATCTATTACAGATATGTGAACGGTGAGTTCGATAAGTGCACCGCTGGTGATTCGGTCGGACTGTACATTGAGACAACGTATGACATCGCTGGCGTCGTTCGTTCCGACCCGAACCCGACGCGCGACAACGTGGCGATCGTCTATCTGAAACCTCTTACCCTCGATCTCACCCAGTTACCATGTACAACATGGACGACATTTGCGAACGAAGTCTACTATATAGAGTCGACTAACGGCGGTGCTAACTGGGGAGTACCGGTAAATGTGACGAATTACTCGGATGGCGGCGCCAACAATTACGAAGATGCCCGGCTGTGGGCTAACAATGAAGTCAGCGCTATATACGATTCTGCTGGCGTTCTCCATATCATTTGGGTCACACCAGATAAGGACATGGAAGACAATCCATGCCAGCCGCTGTTCCGCAGCAGCATGTGGCACTGGAGCAATGATCAGGCACCGGGCGTGAACATCTCGCAGGTGCTCGACGCAACCGGAGTAACCGGTTTCTGTTCCCAAGGAATCGGTGCAGGACTCGGTGCTATCTCCAAAGTCAACATCTCCGAATGCTACACCGGCTCGAGTGAGCTTCTTTATGTCATGTTCACTCAATTCGGAGTCGAGGCCACGGAGGGTGGCGGTCAGCTTAACTGCGGCGACTGCTCGAATGGCGGTTACGCAAACGGTGATATTATGATCACCGCCTCCAGTGACGGTGGTATCACGTGGGGTCCCGACGGTAGCCTACCGGAGCACGACACTACATCGACAGCAGGCACAGGTACTCCGGTTAAGAAGGGTACTACTGTTGATTTGACCAATACATGGACTGATGATTGTCTCGGTGGCGATTGCCACAATGAGAACTTCGGTTCGATGGCTAAGTATTCGGTCGATGAAGTACACATCATGTATGTAGATGACAACGATGCTGGTAGCTTCATACAAGAAGAAGGTACAGAGACCGACAATGCTATGAAGTACATGACTTATGACTGTTTCTCTCCGGAACCGATCTTCGATTACGCGACCGGCGCGCAGTCTTATGATCTAGTGGTTTCTCCGAATGACAGCACCGGCTGCACGATCGGCGTCACTACGACATTTGAACTGAGATTGACGAACAACGGCAACGTGCCGATCGGTTTCACTCTCACACCGAATCAGGGCTGGATTTCACCAGCCACGACTTCGGGTTCGATCACAGCCGGTATCGATGCAACGCACACAATCACGGTTACAATCGGTCCGGTTGCCGCAGAGGGTAACTACTCCGGTACTATTGCTGTCAGCCTGACAAGTAGCGCAGGCAGCGCTAATTTCGATGTCAACATCAGTCTGCGCGCTCGCTGCCAGTATTATGCTGACGAATACAGCGATCCATATCTGTCGACCCAATGCTGGTCGGTAGCGGTCTGGAACGTTGGAAGAGCCGGTCTTGCCGCGGCTTCTGCACTTGGCAACATGTACTGGTTTGAAGACAGTGTAGACCTGATGTACGATGAAGGCGTAGTTATCACGTATGCTGACGATCCTTCACAGACATACTTCTCGTTCTTCGATGGTTCTGACGATAATGTCTACTTCGAAGGCGCTTCGGTACTGACCCTTGAGAGTCACAGCAACTATGATTATGCGAAGGGTGAGTTTATCACACCTGACAAGGTAGTCAGAGGGGTAGCTGAATACTACGTCCCGACGCATCCAGACACATGTGTGTTGATTGAGCGTGTGACATTCATCAACCATGCCGACACGACGATCCGGATTCACATTGGAGAAGGCATCGACTGGGATATTCCTGATGGGGCCGATGGATCGGACAACCGCTCAGGAGCGGACGGCACCGGTCAGTATGTATATCAGTATGGACCGATAGCCGATCCTCAGCAGGATTACTATGGTGGAGCAGCGTTCTCACATGAGATCGCCGGCGCGATCGTGCTTGAGAACGACATCTGGGTATATCCGAACTCCGGCTATGTACCAGCTGACATTGGCAATCTGCTGACTACATTGAGCGGTTTCACGGCATCGGATCCAGATTCGATCGAGGACCTGAACTCATTCTACGCAGTGTGTCAGGATCTTGAGATCGAACCAGGTAAGAGCATCACGGTTTGTAAGGTCAAGACATCGAGTTTGACCGGCAAGACGGACTTTGACAATCTTATAGCTAAAGGTCGTTTGTGGATCGCTGCTAACGGTCTTTCGTGTCCTGGTTGTGCAGGCATCATCTGTCTTGAGGGTGATGCAGACGGCAGTACGGGTGTTGATATCGACGACGTCGTATATCTGATAGCGTACATTTTCACCGGCGGCCCGCCGCCAGTGGCAGCAGTATGCTGTGGTGATGCAGACGGCAGCGGCGGCGTGGACATCGACGATGTGGTCTATCTGATAGCCTACATCTTCACCGGTGGACCTGCACCCATCTACTCGTGTTAGTGCGCACGGCATAGCAGAGCTTACAGAAGACTGTAAGACTCTTTAAGCGTAAAGAACAAGGAGCGATCATAATTGATCGCTCCTTTCTTTTGCATGGCAATTCTGACTGTGTAGTGCTTGTTCTCAGTAGCTGTACTTCGGCTCCCATCCCGCAGGCCCATCCGCAAGCAGATCGAAGAAGTGCCACGTGCTGCAGAAGTCATCACCGGGTCCGAAGTAGGCTTTCGAAATTCGATGCATCATGCCGTCGGGAGACTTCTTGAATGCCGATATATCGGGCCAGTACCCACCATCATCAGTCTGGAAGCCCACGTCTTTGGCGAACGAGTTCTCGCTGCATGAGTACATCTTGAAATCTCAGTTTCGACTGGAAGCAAACTCCTTCTGAACATCAGGCCGATCCGGAGATATGACCACAAACGCCGCTCTGTTCTCGATATGATGCAGCAGGCCGGTAAGACCGTCGGCCCACATCACTGCGAGGGAATCTGGCTGCCGGAATTCTCGAGACAACTGCATGGCGCAGATCAGTTATTGTACCAACGAATCCAGCTCGCGACTTCCGTCAAGCTTATTGGTAATATCGACAGTCTGGTAGGGCGTAGCCCAAACCGAAAAATTACTTTTGTCTGCGAGGAACTCAAAATCTGTCCCGAAAGCGCGGTTGAAAACGGCTCTGAAGATGTTTACCGGGCTGATAGATGGGTACAGAATAGGACAATCAGTTCCACCTGTGTAGACTGCATTGAGGATTGACGTTCTTTCCAATACGTTCGATTTGTCTATACTCCCCCAGTCCAGCATTGACCCGGGACCGTGATCCGCGTGCAAGATAATCACCGGGGGAGTCTTGGATCGAGCGAATATGCTATCTATACATCGAATCAATTTACCGTTCAGCCACGACAGATATCCCGCATAGCCCTTGCGGTACTCATCTTGAGTGCCTCCCGAGAGTATGAAATGCGATCCGTCAGCAAATACGAAACTTCTGTTTGGATTGACTTCCTCTCCATCTGAATCGAAGACAAATGGGGGATGTGGTGCTATCATATGAGCGAAAACAAACACAGGCCCATCCGTCTGCGAAGCTTCCGCGAGATGATCAAGAGTGTAATTGAGTCGATTTCTGTGAGCAGAGTACTGCAGCCCAAGATGCTCGGAAATTCTTGCGATCAGTGTCAGCGCAATCAGGACCTGCTCAAACTCAGTCAGGACCAGTTCGAAGTTGCTACGAGACATATCGCTACGATGTTGACGATGCGTGTAACCGGCATCACGCTTCTGCGCGCAATCAGAAGTAGCACTACTGCAATCAAGTAAATGAGAATCCAGACAATTACATAGCGTATACGCATTTGGGCTGGAATTGGGCACAATCCCATAGAGTACATAGAAGCTGTGATTGGTCCGTACGAGAAGCAGTACAGTATAGAGAAGGAGACTACGAGCCCGGCCTTTCTCCCATCTCTAACGGTGAATTTCAGCATTAACCAGAGGATTGCTGCGCAAATGAGCAAGACTGCCGATGCCCGAAGTAACTGGCTGAGATGGGTTTCATCGGCGTTCAGAGAATAAAGGTATATAACCGGAAAAGCCGACAACAGCAGAATGTGGAACGGGTATCGGTTCACAGATGTCAGTTCCCTTTTGATTCCATGAGAAACAGTACTCTCTCGCTGCCGCTAAGCGGTGCCTTCCTGCTGATCGTGAAGTATTGCCTGAACGCATCCGCGAAACCAGATTCGGAGTAATCCTCGAAGATATCCTGTCTCGATCGAAGCAGTCGAACCACCTGAGAGTCGGCTTTGGGTACAAATTCAATTATTAGGCTGTGACAAATGCCCGCAAAAAACTCAGCAATCAGTCCCGGCGGAACATTGTTGGAAATCACCAGATGGTGAACAAGAGCCAGCGCCATCACGCAGTCTGGCGTGCCGCGGTTGATAAGGGCTATCCGCTCCTCGTTTCGCCAACCGATACCGGGGCTCGGATTGGTCAGGTCAGCAAGCAGTGGCAGACACTTAGTATCCCCGATCCGAAGGCATTCCAGATAGTTCTTCTCGACTGCCGCCGGATCGCTGTCAATTGAGAGAGTCTGAATCCCTTTCGATGATGCGAGGCGGCTGAATCGACCGGTATTGCTACCGATATCCCATACGCTCCGGGGCAGTACAGCATCGAGGAAATCGGCAACTGCAGACTCTTTTTGTCGCAGCGTATCGTCACTGTAATTAGTATCGCTGTAGTAATCAGACCATACAGTTCCAGCAGGTTCATAGGAAAGTCCCCTGACTGCGGATTCGAGACTGTCGATTAATCCCAGAAATGCCTGTTGGCTAATCCTGCGGCCTGTTCCGACCCGTTTGTCTGCGTATCGACGCTGACTAATCGAATGGAGATATATGTGACTCAACAGAGAGAATCGGAGCCGACTCCGTATTGGCAGAAGTGAGCTAGCCAGATCGAGCGGAATACCATCTATATTGTTTCTTAGCAGTTGGCTGAGACGGATGTCTCGACAGCTCATTAGAGCAAGTGGGGCCAGGAAGTGTTGGCAGAATTGTCGGTAGGCATTCCAAGTATGACCTTCCTCGTAAATCTCAAAAGAAAGAGTATCTATGAAAATGGGTTTACCTTGATGAAACTGAACATTGTATGCGCTGGCATCTTTAAGGGTCATGCCGAAGCGAAATGCAATGTTCTGGATTGCCAGAGTTGTCGGGGCTGCATCCCTGAGTTGGCTGAAGCACCACTCGTAAGGATACGTCAGGAAGTCTATCTGTTCTGGTCTGATGACCTTGTATTCAAGCTCGGAACGCCCGGCGAGCTTATCCACCTCTTCGTGATTCAACAGTAATCCAGCCTCGGTCAGCGCGTCGTACAGACCGGACCCCATAAGATATTCATAGTGCTCCCTATAGCACTTGTTGATCTGACGATAGATCGTTCCGCCGTCCAGAAAAACGAATCCGCTCGGATCCCTGAATGAGCTCTTGATGATGCGGCTACTGATCGTCATTCTTATTCGAGCGCTTTTTCCCCAGACGGGTGGCCAGGAACATTCTCACATTCTTCCAGAAGGCTTTTGTAGCAAACACAGCACCCAGCAAACCGGCTATGAGAATCTGGAAAACGTAGCTGCCGCTGCCCGGATCGATGTAGGTGTGCGCACTGCCAAAGAATTGAACTAGCCACAGAGAAGTCAGGACGCTGAACAGTATTATCGCGAAGAAACATTTCATCTAATCATCAACCCCACATATTCATTCAGATTGGTTTAACTGATCAGACACGACGGCGACTTGGCGGAGATAGTCGTCAGGCCTTACACTTTGAAAATAGGTCTGATGCAAACGGATGTCAATGGTTTTCTAGGGGCAGTGCGATCCGGTTTTCGCGATTAGTTATGTTTCGACTCGTCGCACATCCTCTCTAACGAAATAGTAGGGGAGACCCGTGCCGGCACCTCGCTCTTTGGTGCAAACGAGGAAAGACTCCGACTCGAATATCGCGACTACCTCCTCGTATGGCGCGCCCGGTTCGAGATCCCGGTAGGACTTGCCGACCTCTATGCGCATCTTCGGTTGATGTCTATATCTGGAATTGACCTCGATTGCCCTGATCACACGGTCGCGCATTTTGCCAAGGACAACGCCTTCGAGATAAATCTTGATCTCTTCTCTCTCAGATTCGGTCAACATACCGATCCTTTGCATGCCCGGAGGCTGACTCGCCTCCGGGCTGGCCAGATTCCAATTTACCCACAAGCGACTTCTTCTTCAAGCCTATATCGCTTGTACATTCTTGCGTATCTTTCGCCGCGATCCATGAGTTCGTCGTGGGTGCCTGTTTCCGCCACTTTGCCTTCATCGAAAACGTATATCCGATCAGCCCTTTCAAGGGTGTCGGGTCTATGCGTTATCACGATTGCAGTCATGTCGGGCATGACATCGTGCAATTTCTCCCACAGCGATGTCTCTGTCGCAGAATCGAGCGCAGACGTGCAATCGTCCAGAATCAGTATCCTCGGTTTGCTTACCAGGGCTCTCGCGAGAGCAAGCCTCTGCTTCTGACCGCCTGACAGTGTCATTCCACGCGTGCCGACATTTGTGTCGATGCGATCCGGAAATGTCTCAATTTCCTGTTTCAGCTGCGAGACATCAACCGCCCAATCGATTACTTCGTCCGAAATACCCTTCCGTCCAAGCACAATATTGTTCTTCACGGTGTCGCTGAACAGTACCGGCTCCTGCGGAACATAACCGATGCTCTCGCGAAGCCCTTTCAACTTGATTGTCCGCAAGTCGTGACCATCGAGCCGAACCTTCCCGGATGTCGGATCCACCAGTCGCGGGATCATGTTCACGAACCAGCTCTTGCCTGAGCCGACCTTGCCGACCAGCGCGATCGTTTCACTCGGCTCGATATCGAGCGAGATGTCGTCGATCACATTTCGCTCGGAGCCGGGGAACGATAGTATGACATTTTCGAAGCTCAGTCTTCCCTTTATGTCTCCATTGCCGCTCTCCAAGCCGACGTCTGTCACCATCGGCGGAACATTCTCGAGCTCCATCAAACGATCGATAGAGACCGCCGATTGACGAGACTTCACCAGGAACTGGCCGATGTCGAACATCGGAAACACCAGGTACACGATATAGTAAATAAACGCCATCAGCTTTCCGAGGGACAGACCGGAGTTTATCACCATATAGCCACCGGCGACGAGGACAATGAGAATCGCAAACTGCCATATGTACATGTACAGCGATTCGATCACCGTATGCGACTTGATCGCAGCAATCTCGGCATCCCGTCGGTCCTCCACGGCATTATCGAACTTCGTCCTCTGTGCCTTCTCCTTGACATAGGCTTTGACCACCCGTATTCCGGAGAAACAGGCCTCCATCACATCGTTGAATCGCGATATTCGCGTTTGAAGGTGATCAAACCTCTTGTCCAGCAGGCTGGAGCTCTTGAAGAAGATCACAATCAGAAACGGCAAAGGTGTTATCGACCACAGCGCAAGCATAGGATCAATCGACGCCATCATTACAATCGTGAAAATGACAATCATGACCGCCTCGTAGAGCCTGAATATGCCGGAGCAGGCAAACCAGGAGAGCTTCTCTGCTACATCGTCGGTCATTCTCGTCACAAGATCTCCGGTCCTGAATTTGTTGAAAAAGTCGGGACCTCGGAGTGTGATGCCGTCGAATGCTTTCTGCCGAAACAGCCATTCCAGTTTCAGGTTCATCCATGCGCGGTGACTCTGCACGAACGCATACAGACTGTTCGCACACAACCCGACCAAAACGAGTGAGATTGCATAGATGGCTACGGTCGACAGTCCGATCGTCGCTCCGAATTCACTTAGCATCACAGCCACTCTGTTTGACGGCACATCCCCTGTCTTAACATAGTCGACCGTGAATTCGATCAACCTCGGAATCAAAACATGAAGCGCAGTCTGAACCGGGGTCAGAAGAATAAGCACCGCAAGTACGTAACCGTACTCCTTGTAGTACCTCCAGAACCACTTTATTTTATCCAGCATTGGAGATTACTCCATTCTTACTCTTGAATTGCAGGTGGAACAGCTTGGAGTAGTATCCATCTTGGAGGATCAACTCCGTATGCGTTCCCCGCTCAATTATCTCACCTCGGCGGATCACCAGAATCTCATCGACATCGAGGATCGTCGAAAGACGATGCGCGATGATCAGCGATGTCCGCCCTTCCATCAGCTTCTTCAAAGAAGCCTGAATCGTGCGTTCCGTTTCTGGGTCGACCGAACTCGTCGCCTCGTCAAGAAGCAGCACGTCCGGGTCTGTCACCAGCGCCCTCGCGAACGATAGTAGCTGCCTCTCACCTCGGCTGAAATTCGCGCCCTTCTCGGAAACTTCGGTTGCGTACCCATTCGGCAGCGCAGAGATGAAACGATCCGCCTCGACCGTCCGGGCAGCTTCGATCAACTTCTCCTCGGGTATCGCATCCGACTCCAGCGAGATGTTCGATTTGACATCTCCCGGGAAGAGCAGAATATCTTGCAGCACAAGCGCAAACCGGCTGCGTAGATCTGCCTTCGATATGTCTCGAATATCCGTTCCGTCGATCATAATACGGCCCTTCTGCGGGTCATATAGACGGAGCAGCAGCGAAATCACAGTCGATTTGCCACCACCTGTCACACCAACAAGTGCAACACGACTTCCAACAGGTATGTCGAAAGAGACATTCTTCATCGCAAAACTGCCATCTTCAGTATAAGAGAAGCTGACATCCTCGAAGCGAATGCCTCTCTCGATCCGAGTCAACGGAATCGGCTTCTCAGGATCGGGAATCCTCTGCTCCACCGACAGCAGAGAGAAAATTCTCTTTGCTCCGGCTACCGCCTTCTGAATGTTCGCAAGCTGCTCTGAAGTTCTCCAGATTGGCTCGAAAGACCGCCAGATTAGAACGATGAACATTCCGATCGTCCCGACTGTGAGCACACCTTGCTGGATCCAGTACGCTCCGAAGAAGAGTGTAAGCGCCACCATGACATACTCGAAGAAGAAGACCGTGTTGAAAAACAAGCAAACAGCTATGTTCACATATTTGTCTTCATCGAACTTCAGCTTGTTGGCGCGAAATACTCGGTCGCGCGCATACTTGCCCTGGTGAAACACCTGTATGATCGACATTCCCTGCAGGAACTCCGTCAACTGCGCAGTGACTTCCGCCATTTTCTTCCTGACCTCGAGGAATCGACTCGTTGTCTTGCGCTCGAAGATCAGGATCAGGACTGCGATAATCGGCATTATCATGAACAGGATCAACGCGAGTCTCCAGCTATAATAGAACATCACTCCGAAGATTCCCGTGACCAGAATCAAATCACCGACTATCAGCACCACCGTGTTGGTGAACAGCATTCGAAGCGACTCTGTGTCCGACTCGACTCTCGCAAGGAGCCGTCCAACCGGATTCCTGTCAAAGAACGACACATCGAGCGACAGGATGTGGTTGAACAGCTTTCGCTTTAAATCAACCATCACATCCTGTCCGATTATTTCCAGCCTGACACGCTGCACATATTGCAGTACCAGCGTTACTATCTGGATAACGCCAATTGCGGCGACAGTAATCAGAAGCCCATGGAAGTCGTTGTTCTTGATGTCAAGGTCGAGCGCTCTCTTAAGAAGCACTGGCCAGATAAGAGAAAGCGCTGTCGCCGAGAAGAGAAGGAACAGACAGAAAATGAGTCCGCGCTTATGTATGCTGAGCAGCGGCAGCAGTTTTCCGAATGCCTTCTTCGAGCTGATATCTTCTTCCGGCCTGATTTTTTCGTTTTCGTAGAATTGGCTGACCATTGTTCTGCCCTATTCTTCTGGTTTCAAGTTCTCGTGACTCAGGTCCGGAGATATAACAAAAAACCCGCCGAACCTCTCTGGTCACGGCGGGTCAAGAATCTATGTGTATTTGTTCAGATCAAGACACACTTCTCCCGCCGTGGAATTCGTTAACCTGGCTCACGCCAAGGCTGACAAAGACTTGACAATAATCGGATGTAATATTGATCATCAAATCTCCTCGGTGGTTAAAGTACTACTGCTTCATTATCGAGTCTTACGCATCTACATCTTTCAGGTTTCACAAACTTAGCAAAAATATCGGCATTGTCAAACATTTTTTGATCTCAGCCAGATTTTTGTTTTCCGGCTTGAATTTATCCATCAACTACCGGACTTAGGTGAAATGTCCACATGGCCATTGTCGTAGAGACCGTTCAACTCGGTCGGATTGCCGCTATCATCCCTGATAACTTTGATCCTGAAATAGTCAATCTCCTTGAACATGAACAGATCGTTTGCCATCGGAATCATCTTGTACTTCGGTCTGTCCTGGCGCTGGTAATACAAGTCTCCGTTCTCGAATATCAGCGTCCTGGGGCCGTATGTGCCGACATAGGATTTGAGAATTGACTCATCGACAGTCACCGGATTCAACTCGGCTTCAAGAGTTGCAATATTCCATTCCAGGTCATTCCTGCGATCTTCGTCTGTCGTCTTCTCCAGCAGTTTAGTCATCGCTTCGCGCCGTGCAACGGACAGAGCTTGATCACTCGGGACTTCAATATCAGGTGTAATTCCGGTCCCCTCCCAGTTGGTGCCGGTGATCGGGTTGATCGCCCTGCCCATAGGCACTCTCATAGCTACGTTAAGATTCGGGAAGATTGCCTCATCGACCGGATGCGCGCCGCCGCCGGTTGTTTCGCCGATGATTGTCGCACGCTCCATGCTCTTCATATTATAGGTGAACTCTTCTGCACCCGAGAAAGTGTACGAGCTTGTCAGCACGTAAAGATCAGTGTTCGCCATCCGTCTGCCCGGCACGTAGGCCTGGGTCCAGAACTGGTGGATCGTGTCTTCATACCGAAGATAGAAGCTGTTCAAGTGTTCTGGTTCTTCAAAAAAATAGCTCGATATTAATTGAATCATCGACGGACTTCCGCCACCATTGTTGCGCAGATCGAATATGATGGCATCTGAGTATGCGAGGAAGTTCATTGCCGCGATAGCCGTTGCACCGGCGTATTGAGCGTCTGCAAATCTTCTGAAATCGATATAGCCTATATTGCCGGGGAGACGCTCCACCTTGTAGAAGCCGAAATTATCGTACTGGGCTTCCTTGAGTTCCTGCTCACGCCGTTCATCGGTAACCGTGTCTGCCTCCAAGCCTTCGAAATACTCATCTGGCATGAAGGCGATTCCGAGATGACGGTCATGGCACACCTCTCGAAGATCATCTGTCAATGCTCGCGCCAACGCCGCCACCGTATTGAGCGTGTCGTACTTGCCATCCTTGAGCCGTTTGCGGACATACTTCTTCATTTCTTTCGCGACATCGGGGAAAACGTAGTGCGAGTCGAGCACAAGAGTTACGGAGTCGATAATCTCTGCTCTGAGTTTGGCGTCAGCCGCTCGACTTTCCTCGTGACCGGGTCCTCCCTGGGCAAAGGCAGCTTGCGAGAACAGCATACCGGCGGTCAATGCAACCACCACCAGTTGAATGCTAAGTCTGATTGAAATCGCCTTCAGATTCTCTGACATTCACTCCTCCTCACTATTGAGTCGACAGAACAGTTCTGCAGCGGCGGATAACTCGGTTCGGGCTGGTCGCCGCAGAATTATGTAAGCGCTAACATAAATTGGTACGTATAGAAGTACGACAGGTTGCACACTTCCGCCATTAAATACATCAGTTTAGATTGCCGTCAGATCTTGGGTGCTTTCATGCCGAACTGATCCCACTCTTCCAGCGACGGGCCATAGACTCCGGGGACTTTCAGCCCGGCCTGACGCATCAGCACAGTCATCTGTCCTCGGTGATGAATCTCATGCTCAATGAGTCCATTCACAGTCTGACCGCGTTTCCATACCATGCCGTAGAGTTCGTCCTCCTGCTCAAGCGTAGCGTCAGTCCATTTTGAGGTGATCTCTGACATCAAAGCCGCGGCCACGTTGTCGTAGGTCTTCTTGATTTCAGCCACAGATTCGGGAACAGGATCAGATTCCCTGGGGCCTGTGACGGAAAGGCCGGTCTTATTCGCCATTTCCGGAATGGTTTGTATGATGTGCCATGCGATTCTGCCAATTGTCCGGTGATCGTCGGCAACTTTCTGCTCGAGCGAGCTGTCGGTCAATGCTGCAAGAACTTTGCCGGTCGACTCTGATACGTTCTGCCATCTTTCCTTGAAATGATCGATTTTCGTCAACATTTTGTATCTCCCGATTTACATCCTGAATAGTACCGATTCTCGTTCAAACCATTTCCTCGCGGCGACGAGTGTCAGAGCCGCAAGCACGATTGTAGATACGAAAGCTGTGATCACATAGTTCCACTCGACCTGTCCCGATATCGCATCTTTGATTATCAGACTGACATTGACGATTGGGATGAGCGCCATCCGATAGCTCATTTCGATGCCTGGCAGGAACGACACAAATGCGGGCAGAATCAAGACCATATAGATTCCGGTGATGTAGCTCTGCGCTTCCTTGAATGATCTTGCGAAAATCGACACCGACAGCAGAATCGCGGCAAATATCCCTGCCAATGGCAGTACGATCATCAAAATGAGAATCACTGTGCTGGTATCGAACTCTATGGCGAGCATCCTGCCGACATTCATCTTGCCAACGATATCTTCAAGCATGTAGTTGAGCGAGAAGGTAAGGCTGCCCATCGACAAAATAGCCGCCGTGATGCCGGTCGTCAGTATCACGAGATACTTGCCTACAACAAACTCGCCTCTCGTCGCTGGGGACACAAGCAGGGTCTCGAGAGTGCCTCTCTCTTTTTCACCCGCAGCGAGGTCGATAGCCGGATACATCGCTCCCATGAAACACATGATTATGATCAGGTACGGCAACATAGCTCCAAGCTTTTCGCCTGCAACCTTTTGCATCGATGCCACGTTCTCGCTGACGATTTCGAATGGCCTTATGATGTCACCGGAGATGTCCCGCTGATCCAGCCTCGCCTGAATTATCCGTTCCCGATAGGGATCGAGAACGGTCTTGATCTTGCTCACTGCGAATTCCGACTTCATCTCGGCTTCATCATAGAACAGCTCGATCTCGGTTGGGGATTCAATCTCGATAGCGCGGTCGAATGCTTTCGGCACTACCATTAGCACGTCAAAGCCACCCAGCCTCAGATCCTCAGTAATATCTGAGTTAGCAGTCGGATTTTCCGCTCTATATTGGGTTTCCGATACGACTGTCAGGTCATCACTTCCGATCAGCTCCGACCGAAGAGTATCCGGAAGGTATTCCAGTCCCTGTACGACCACTTCGGACACCCTTTCCATTTCTTTGGCAATCTGGCTCGTCATTAAACTCGACAGCGCCATCAGCAGAAGGGGAATCGCGGCAATCGGTACGAGTAGCATGAAAACCAGAGTGCGCCTGTCACGCAGCGTATCAGTCATCTCTTTCTTGAATATCGCATGTACAATCCTGACTCGCACAATCACTCTCCTACAATCTTGATGAAAGCATCTTCGAGGTTGTCTGTGCCGGTCTGTGCCAGCAGATCAGTCGGAGTGCTGTCAGCAAAGATTCGGCCATTGTGAATTATTGCTACCCTGTCACACAGACGCATGGCTTCGCTCATTATATGCGTCGAAAAAATCACGCACTTGCCGGCATCGCGGCACTGTCGGATAAACTTCACAATCGTGCGAGACGACATGACATCGAGGCCGGTCGTTGGCTCGTCAAAAATCATCACCGGGGGATCGTGAATCACCGATCGCGCGATTGAGACTTTCTGCTTCATCCCGCTCGAGAGCTTATCGTTTCTGCCATCGGCGAAGTCATGCATGTCGAGCATTGTGAAAAGTATGTCGATTCTCTTGTCGATTTCCGGTTTTGTCATGCTGTACAGCTTGCCGAAATAGGCCACCATCTCGCGGGCAGTGAGGCGACCGTAGAGACCGGTGTTTCCCGACAAGAAGCCGATCAGACTCCGCACCTTCTCCGGTTGAGTCTTTGCATCTGTGCCGCAGATAGTTGCCGTCCCCGATGTCGGCTTCAGAGATGTTGAAAGGAGTCGTAATGTGGTCGTTTTTCCGGCTCCGTTTGGACCAAGAAGCCCGAAAACCTCACCATTCTTGCATTCGAAACTGACATTGTCGACAGCCCTGACTGTACCCCGCTTCTTGTCTTTAAATGTCTTACAAAGGTCTTTTGCGATTATCATGTGTATCTGGACCTATCTCCTGTCGTTCCGTCGCCATTTTAGTTTCTCACATTAACACTTGTGCCGGACTTAGTCAATGATATACTGTCTGATGCGGTTGAATTCTCATGGTCGAACAGAAGCGACAAGGCTCCATGTTGTCGCAACTTTCATCGTTCAAATTGGTATTAGGATGTGTAGCGAAGTACTTGATTTCAGGATGATTTTGGCACTCCATTCCAAGTCATGGGCGGAGTGATACGCGGAGGACATAACCGAATGAAGAAATCAATATATGCAGCGATAATAGTCGTGGCAGTTCTTGGCGGCTACTACGGCGTCAATGCCTTTTTCACCATCTCAACCGAAATTCCGACTGCTCTGGTTGCGAAGGGTGAGTTTGTGATATCTCAGAAAGCGAACGGCAGCGTTGACGCCAAACGGGCATATACGATGTCGGCGCCGCGAATTCGGGGGCTCCAGATCACATGGCTTGCGCCGGAAGGTGCGATGGTCAAAGAAGGTGATCCGGTGATTAAGTTCGATGCTACCCAACAGCAGGCGGATCTCACGGACAACGAATCAACTCTCAAGATTGCAAGGACGACTCTCGAACGTGCTCAAGGCGAATACTCGATTCAGGAGAAGCAGCTCAAACTCGATCTTAAGAAGGCCCAGCGCAATTATGACGAGATGAAACACGAAGCTATCAAACTTGCTGAGGAGGCAAAGCTGGAGCTCGAGCTGGCCGAACTGAATTTTGAAGCGAAGCTCGAACAAATCAAGGCCGATGTCGAGAAAGCAACACTCGAGGTTCAACGGGCGCAGGATAAGGTCAATCTTGCACGGCGTGAGTTGGATCA
This sequence comes from Candidatus Zixiibacteriota bacterium, assembly GCA_018820315.1. Lineage (NCBI taxonomy): Bacteria > Pseudomonadati > Candidatus Zixiibacteriota > Candidatus Zixiibacteriota bacterium. Next base: position 28,082 of record JAHJOQ010000064.1, read on the forward strand.
GCTCACAATGAATGCTCCGATTCCGGGCATGGTCGTCTATCTCGAAATCTGGAAGGGTGGCTCCATGAGCAAGGTGCAGGAGGGGGATGGGCCGTGGCCGGGTCAGGGTCTAATCCAACTTCCCGACCTGTCAGAGATGGTCGTTAAAGCTGCCGTTTCTGAAGTCAATGCTTCTGAGATTGATTCCGGACAGGCTGCCATCATCACGCTCGATGCCTTTCCTAATGTGCAGCATCAGGGTGTTGTCACAAAGAAGAGCACACTTGCGCGACGCAAAGAGCCGGGATCCAAGATAAACGTCTTTGATGTCGAAATAGCGATCCTTGAAAATGACAAGCAGATCAAACCGGGCATGTCTGCCTCCAGCAAAATCATAATGGATCGTATTGCCGATGTGGTCTCTGTCCCGCTTGAGGCAGTCTTCGAGAAGGAGGGCGAGATTGTCGTCTATCTCGGCAACAAGGATAAGCGTTCTGTCGAGGTCGGTCGCCGCAATGACATGAACATCGAGATACTCTCCGGCCTCGATGGGGGCGAGCGGGTCTGCCTGAGCGATCCTACGGTTGAAGAGTTGGATCTGCCGGGCGATGTCGCTACCGAGCCTGAGTTGAACAAGGGGCGTCAAGCGGGCAGGTCGATCAATGGATCATAGATTCCTGTATCGCATGTCATTCGATTCCCTCGGCGCACATAAGCTGCGCACATTTCTCACCATGCTCGGCGTGATCATCGGTGTGGCCGCTGTTATTGCGATGCTATCGATTGGTGAGGGAGCAAAGCAGGAAGCTCTCGAACAGATTTCCATTCTCGGAGTCAACAACGTCATAGTCAATGCCAAAATCCCGGAGGAAGATCCAACTTCGGGGATCGCTCTGCAGAGATCACCGGGCCTCACTCTCGATGACGGTAAGAATATTGCAGAGCACTCTGAGTTCGTCGCGAATGTCATTCCACAAAGGTTCGAACCGATCAGCACGATCTCATACAGGGGGAATGATGCAGCTGTGAGAGTTGTAGCGACGATTCCTGAATTCACTCTCTCATCGTCTATTGAGGTCGAAAACGGGCGGTTTCTCAAGGACTTCGACAGCAAAGATTTCAGTCAGGTCTGCGTGCTGGGTGCGAAGGCGAAACGGAGCCTTTTTGCGTTTGACGACCCAATAGGCAGAAGCGTACGTATCGGCGATCTCGATTTCACGGTGATCGGCGTGATGGCGGATAAGTACATCGGGCGAGGCAAAGTAGAAGGTCTCGAACTGAAGAATTTCAACGAGGATGTGTACATTCCACTCTCGACAGCCCAGAAGAAGCTCGAACGAGTTGCAGAGTTGAGAGGTGCAACGCAACAATTCCGGATGGAAGTCTCTTCCGAGATAGAGAAGGCCTATAATACGCCGGAGATTGATCAATTGACAATAACGGTTACCGATCTGAAATACGTTCCGGTCGTCACGAAACTCGTGGAGCGCATAATGGAACGCAGACATGCCGGCGTTGAGGATTATGAAATCGTAGTACCGGAATCGCTGCTTCGTCAATCACAGAAAACACAGCAGATTTTTAACATAGTCATGGGAGCTATCGCAGGGCTGTCGCTGCTAGTCGGCGGTATCGGCATAATGAACATCATGCTTGCGTCGGTACTCGAACGGACTCGTGAAATCGGCATCCGCCGCGCAATAGGTGCAAAACGTGGCGATATCTTGAGGCAGTTCCTCATTGAAGCTGTCACGATTTGCTTGCTCGGCTGCTTGGTAGGACTTGCGCTTGGACTGATCATCTCAACAGCAATCACATATTATGCAGGCTGGCCGACGATCGTCTCCATCTTCTCGATAGTCCTTGCAGTAGGTGTATCCGCCACGGTCGGGATTGTCTTTGGCTTGTTCCCGGCGAATAAGGCTTCCAAGCTCGATGTCATAGAGTCCCTCCGATATGAATAGAAATCCCTCGGATGTGAGGTTAATCGATGAATAGATCTCTACTGAATAAGCATTATCTTTTTGGCTCTGTTATTTTGCTTTTGGCAATTGCCATTGTTGTGCCAGCTCTGTCGTATGCCGAAATGTTGACACTCGATGACGCCATAGACATCGCGGTCAACCGTACAGCCCGCGGCGGGATGATTCGCGGCAATCTCGAAGTCGCAGAGCAGAATTACTTTGCCCGGAAGATCAATTTCTATGTGCCCGAGATTTCGATCAATGGCTCGGTGCCTGCGTACAATGTCGATGAATCATACAGGTTCTTCGGCGGAGCCACGGAGAAGCAGCTCTATCGGACACGCGATCTCGGCTTCAATTCGTTTGTCGAGCTGAATCAAAGCCTGATAACGGGCGGTGATGTCAAAGTTACCGCGAATCTGCTGACCCGCGATGATCGCTATCCGAATACCAGGCCAGGTTCCGAGCTCGGTAGTTTCATTAAAGAGCATACGAATCAGGGTTACTTCACTTTTAGATACGAGCAGCCGATTCTAAAGCCTTCAGACTCCAAGAACAATCTTTACAACACCAGGGATGATCTCGAAATCGCGAAGATGGTGAGGCTCGAAGAAGAGACGGCGCTGAGGAAAGAAATCACTGAGGCATATATTACTGTGCTGCAATTGTCGATCAAATCCGAAATCACAAACGACAAGTTCGAAGCCGCTGGATTGACAGCCGAAATCGATTCGATGAAATTGATTGACGGTGTGATCTCCGAAGAGGACTGGCTGCTGTCGTCATCTAATCGACTCGATGCGGAATTGGAAAGCTTCGAAATCGAAAACCAGGTCGAGGAGCAGAGGCGTGAGCTGGCAATTCTTCTCGACAGGGATCCGACTGCCGAATTGGAGCTGACACAACCGACTGTTTCTGAGAAAATAGATAAGTATGTTCGCCAGAGGATGCTCGACTCGTGGGAGATCAGCGTACCAGTAATCAAGGCAGACATGGAGTATTCGAAAGCTGAGCGGCAGGCGAATTATGCAGCATCGGGACACGGTATCAATGGCGATCTCACTGCTGAGTATTCGACCGGACAGGGGAGAGTCGAAACCGACGGCATCAGCGACAATATCAATACCAAGGGCTGGGGAGTTGCGCTGAACTTCTCGTTCCCGATATGGGATGGTGGCGCGTCGGGTGCGGCAGTGAAGTCTGCATGGCTCGGTGCTGAGCAGTCCAAGCTCGAAAGTGACCGTGCTAGAAAACGAACCAAGGCTGAGATAATCAATCTTGTCAATCAACTCGATGTCGGTTATAGAAGGCTCGAAATAGTCAGACAGCAGATCGATCTGGCTGAGAACAAACTCAACATCGCCGAATCACGATTCAATGACGGGCAGATTTCGAAAGTGACATATCTCGAAAGCAAAGTCTTCTATCTCGAAACCAGAGACAGATATCTTGAAGAGTTGAAGAGCTACGTTCTGAACAAGATCGAACTTGAAGGCAAGTTCATCGACGGGTAGGAAAGACACGTGGCCGCGATCTCTGATCGCGGTTCGACTTTGTCGAACAAATCAACTCGGCAGAACCGCTTCGCGCGTATCCGTGCTCCGGGATTCAGCCATACCTAATACGGCTTACCACAGCAAACCGGGTATGGCCCGCCAGTAAATATGTAGGCAATATTAAACACGATATCATCAATATCCACTTCGCCGCTGTTGTCATCATCCCCGACGCATGTAGCCAGTACCGGGTACGGACCACCTTGGAAAATGAAATACAGCAGATATACCGCATCATCAATGTCTACCGCACCGTTTCCGTTCGCGTCCCCGCACCTCACTCCAAAAGTGGTTATGCAAACCGGATGGTCAGCGTCGCTGCTGTCCTTCGCGATAAACATCGGCCCGCCGCATCCCCAGTCTCCGCTGAAACCTGAAGTGTCAAAACAAATTCCGCCTTCTCCCCAGCCAACGTCCAGATAAAGGCTGAAAATCCATTGTTCCTCGAATGTCCCGATCCCACCGGGTGGCGTTGCAGCACCGCTGACGGCGAAATAGTCCGGCGGTGTGCCGTCGATTTGGTTGTCAAACATCAACCCACCGAGATTGAACCACTCTGCAAGTTCCGGGTTCGCTTCGAACCCTGAGAACGACCAGAAGGCATTGCCTTCAGCGGTAATGTCAAACCCGACGCCGAAGTTGAGCACCGTCTCCGGGTCGGTGCATTCGCGTTGCCAGTAGAACTTGATCTCGACATCATGCGCTCCAGCCACTAGCGAGTCGACTCCAATGCGAATATAATCTCCCGGTTGCGCGCCAGCCGAACCGGCGACAACCACCAGCAATGTGATTACAATAATGAACAATCGTCTACTCATCCAGTCCTCCTTGTCTACTGAACGCGCAAAACACAGTTACATGTCACAGCAATATTGATACGGTGGTGGGCCGCCTGTGAAAATGTAGGCCAGCATCTCGACCACATCATCTATGTCTACTCCATCCATGCCATTGACATCGCCGACGCAGACATATGGAACGGGTGCAGGACCGGACGTGAAGATGTAGGCAATCAAATAGGCCACATCATCTATATCTGCTCCCCCGCTGCCGTCAGCATCACCACAGACGACATCGAGCATCGTTATGCATATCGGATGGATGTCCGATCCCTGAGCATCCACCAGCTTGGGAACCACAGAACCGTCCGTACCGGACCATCCCCAGTCGCAGGAGGGCGGCAATGAGCAGGAGTCAATGCAGATCTGGCCACTACCGAGACCGGTTTGCAGGTACACAGTAAAGAGAAGTTCGTCTTCGACATTTGGGATTCCTTCACCCGGCATGCCGACAATCTGTATCGCGAATATATCGGGCGACACGCCGTCGCATTCGATGCATTCGAACATGATTCTACCGAGATCAAACCACGGCGAGCTATTGCCGGTACCACCCTGAATACTCCATGTGGCATCTCCGGTGGATGTTATCATAAATGCATTGCATCCCTGATTGATGAGGCTTGGAGTCGCAGATTGGTGTGTGATCAGGAATGGAATCTGCGCGCCCCAGTTATTCTGCACCAATTGACTTCTGTCGATCTTGATGTAATCAACTTGTGCACTGGCTAAGCCAGAGGAAAGTCCCGCAATTGCAGTAACCAGTAAGAACACTCTTTTCATAGTCTAACACCTCACTTCTAAATCTATCTCAAATCGCCGGTTGTGTCTGTCCGGCCAGAACGTCCCGTCTTGAGCACGCTCATTTCGCGCAACAAAGTTTTGGATATTGACCCCCCTGGAATATATAGGCGATGAGCCAAACGACATCATCAATATCGACTTGACCTGTGCCGTCAAAATCCCCGATACAATATGTTGGCATAGGCTCCGGTCCGCTGACAAAGATGTAATCAATCAAGTACACCACATCGTCGATATCGACTCCGCTGCTTCCGTCGGCGTCTCCACACAAGGCATCGAATACCGTAATACAGATCGGGTGATTGGCATCGCTGCTGTCTTTGGCGATGAACAGTGGACGATTTGGCGCGCCTCCTTCACCACAGGTAAGCTGTGACCACTTCCAGGTGCCCGCTGGGGGAACGTAGACTGAATCAACACATATCTCGCCTGTGCCTCCACCGGTGTGCAACACGAGAGTGACATACGGAATCTCTGAGGTAACCGGCAATCCTATGAACATGCTAACACTCAAAATCTCAAGATAGTCTGGGGGCGAGCCATCAAAGATGGCATATGCGCAGCAGTGACAGAGATTGAAATTATTGCAGATGGCACTCGGTTTTACCCTTACATATTCCCACGTAACGTTTCCGGTGGACGTGAATTCGAAAGGGTTTAACAGCCCCATTATCTCTTCCGGCTCCGGGCATGTCCGTTCGAGGTAGAAAGGAATCTCAACGTTATCAGTCCAGGCCGGAATACTATCTCGCCCGAGACGGATATAATCACCTGCGTGAACGCTGGCTGAACCGGCGATTACCGCCAGCAGCAAGACTGCGGTGAGTAACACTCTGCCATGCATAATGGCCTCCCTATTTCATACATGTCTATCGAGTACACGCGAGACCGGAGACTGCTTAACGCCCACAATGCCCATGGTCAGGGCAGTAAGCCCCAAAGTGAACAGCCTTTCGGCCAGGATGGCGGATGTTATCAGTTGTTATCAGCTATTCAAAAGTATGCAACTCAATGAGGATTGTCAAGACCATTTTTGTGCGAATCGACCGGACCGCAGGGCAGGATTGACCCAAGCCCGCCATGTCCCCACGCGGAACGTGTGGCGTTGTTTTGACGTCCCATTTCATGCTGCGCATGATTGTCAAAAGCGCAGGGCTTTGATATTATGAGAAGGCCGCTCGGCCAGTATAGATTATACTGGCCTTGTAAACCCTTAAGCAAGGAGCGGCCATGTCAAATACATATGTCGGTATCGACGTACACAAGAAGCTATGTGTATACACAGAGCT
>JAHJOQ010000065.1 GCA_018820315.1 Candidatus Zixiibacteriota bacterium
AATTCATCCCATCGCTTATATTCCGCCCATGTCAAGAACTTGTGCCTGCATTGTCTGCGACGGCGAACCGGCATCGAGCGAAGTGCTCAGAGAATTCGTCGAAAGATGCAGCCTCATAATCGCCGCCGATGGCGGTATCGAGCAGTTGAAGCAGATCGGGGTTGTACCTGATCTCTTGATCGGCGACATGGATTCTGCCGCAGAGGCATTGACAGGTGGAGCCGCCGGTGCCGAAATAATCAGGTATCCACAGGACAAGAATGAGTCCGATTCAGAATTGGCGGTGGTCGAAGCTCTCAAACGAGGCGCCGACAGAGTACTGCTTCTTTCTGCTGCCGGCAAGAGGTCTGATCATTTCTTCTCAAACTTGGCAATCCTGACCCGGCATGCAGGCAGAGTATTTCTCGTCGACGGCAACTTCGCTGTCTTCTCGCTTGATGCTGAAACATCGGGATCGAGACTCAAAATAGAGCAACATAAGAGACTCTCCGTTTTCTCTTTCGGAGAAAGCGTACAAGGATTAGCCGTTAGTGGAACGAAATGGGAGCTAAACGATGTCACGATTCAGGCCGGTTCGCTTGGCCTGAGCAATGAAGCGACCGGCGCAGCAGTCACAATATCAATCCAATCCGGGACATTGCTTGTCTTTGCTGAATGCAGGCCGGACGACATTGAGGTGGAACCTCGACCGGTTGAATAAAATCACAAGGAAATAGTATTATAATCGTGGATTGCAGATCACACAGTTCCTATTTTGAAACTTTTAGGGGATTGTGACGTCTGTAACATGAGAAGACGAAAGGAATATGAAAATGGAACCAACCGCACAAGAGGTCAATGGCCTTGCATATGTAGAGATGAATCCATTTCTGCGCTTCTTTAGCCTGTTCTATTCACCTAAAGAGACATTCATGAGTCTCACTAGGAGCAAGTGGGCGTGGATCTTGCCGATTCTCGTCACGGCTTTGGTGGTGACGGCCTGTTTCCCGTTCATGCGAGACGTCCTCGCCAAAGATCAGGTTCGAAGGCTGGAGAACTCCTCTCTGCTTGAATCACTGCCCAAGGAGCAGCGCCAGGAGATAATCGATAATAGTCAAGAGTCTATCCTGAATCCTCCCATCTGGCAGTATGCAATCGGTTTCGCATTTCCATATATCGCTGCTCTGGCAGTCGGGGCAATCCTGCTGATGATAGGAAATATCTTTCTCGGTGGTGATGCCAAGTACTTCCAAATGTTGACGGTTTATGCCTTTTCAGCTTTGATTGGCATTCCTGAGACGATAATAAAGACGTTTCTTATACATTCGAAGGGTAGCACCGATGTTGCCACAAGCCTTGCAGTTGTGCTCGGTTCGAGTGATACGACGTCGTTCCTATATGCACTGCTGAACAAGTTTGACATATTCACGGCATGGATGATGTCTGTTCTGATAATAGGAATGACCGTGTTTCTTCCGAGAGTGTCAGGCAAGAAGATAACCATTTGGGTCATATCGTTCTGGCTCATTTGGACTATAATAATCTCCTTGGCATCATCGTTCACCGGCGGAGCTTTCGGATTCTAAATTTAGGAGCTTAAAGATATGAAGAATGATAGAAAAGGCGCATATTGCATCGGTTCGGCAGTCATCCTGCTTGCTCTTCTGCTTGCGACGCCAATCTCAGTGACATTCGCCAAGACCTATACTCTGAATGAGTGTATCGATAGGGCGCTCGGGACGAATCTCTCTGTGGTACAGGCACAGGGCAGTCTAAGGCAGGCGAAGTCGGACGTTTTGTACTCATGGGGGCAGTATTTGCCGAGCATTGGCTGGCAGATGCGAGGGACATACAACCATCTGCGATTATCCAGGGTCTATGATGAGGACACCCGGCAATTCTTTGAGGTCGATTACACAAGGGATTCGCACTCATACCGCGCGTTGCTCTGGGGACGCCTGACGCTCTTCGACGGATTGACTCGTTATCACGACTACGCAAGCTCTAAAGCATATCGGAGTGAGAGAGAGCACCGGCTGACACAGACACAGATTCAGGCCGCATTTGGGGTCAAGACGGATTATTTCAACCTTCTTAAGGCGCAGTCGATATTCGACATCAGGAGAAAAGCGACCGAACGCTCTCATCAGTTGATGAAGATCGCACAAACGAAGTACGAACTCGGATCAGCTTCGCTGTCCGACGTACTCAAGGCTAAGGTCTCTCTTTCTCAAGCGCAGCTCGATTCACTGACTGCGGAGAACGCTGTTGCCACCGGTCAGGCAAAGCTGGCCTACGCAGTTGGAGAAAATGTGAACGAGGCTATTGTAGTGACTGAAGTTGATTTATCCGTAGCAATATATTCTATCGAGCAAGTCAACGACATGGCAATTCGCCAGAACCCTGACTATCTCGCCTCACAGGAAAGTCTGCGAGCGGCGTCGCACGGACTCAGCTCTGCAAGGGGAGCATATTATCCCTCAGTTTCTCTCGATGCGGGCAAGAGTTGGGACGGGCTCGAACTGGGGCAGTTAGATGAAAGGTGGGCCGACAATTACCTCATCTATGCGAACGCGACTCTCGATTTCAACATCTTCAACAGATTCGGAACAAAAAGGCAGACAGAATACGCAAAGGCGAATCTGCACACAGCAGAGTATACACTGAGCGATACGAAACGAGCTGTCGAGCTTGAGGTGCGCGAGGCATACCTGAATCTTCAGGAAAAAGCAAAGGCGAGAGAGCTTGCCAACGAACGACTTGCATCGGCTGCGGAAGACTACAAACTTGCGCAGGAGAAATACACGCTGGGAGCCGCCACAATACTTGATATCCTCGACGCTGAGGTCAGTCTCAAAACAGCTGAATCGGACAAGATCGATAGCAAGTATAACTATTATCTGGCTGTGGCGAGGCTCCAGCAGGTTATGGGAATTATTGAATAGAGAAAGAAGGTGAGCAGCCGTGCCGAATGACTCCATCAAGCCGAATGGACTTCATAAGAAGAAATCCAAAAAGAAACTCCTGATCATCGTGGGAGGCATCGTCGTAGTGGCGATTCTTGTAATTGTCAATCTTAGCATGTCCTCTCAGAAAGGGTCGAAAGTCACCTCCGGTTTGGTGGAGAGAGGCGACATCATATCAAAGGTGACCGCGACCGGTCGCGTCAAGCCAAAGACTGAAGTCAAGATACAGGCATCGGTGCAGGCTACAATCGTCGAACTCCCGGTGAAAGAAGGGGACTTCGTACACGCCGGTGATCTGCTGGTTAAGCTGGACCAGACTCGATACCAGGCCGCAGTGCGCATGGTAAAAGCCGACCTTGCATCCGCTCGGGCTAATATGAAGCAGAGCGAGGCAAATATGCTCGAAGCTGAATTGACGAACACCCGAGCAGAGCGCATGTTCGAGAAGGGGCTGCTGTCGGATGAGGAGAGAATCGCTCGTAAGACCTCTTATGAAGTTGCAGCCGCCCGGTACGAAGCTTCACAATATCAGGTGGAACAGAGTCAGGCGAATGTCATCCAGTCGCAGGATGCTCTCGACAAAACAGTTCTGACTTCTCCCATGAACGGCGTTATCACTGACTTGAATGCGGAAGTGGGCGAGATCGTACTGGTTGGCACCATGAACAACCCCGGTACGGTTATCATGACCGTATCAGATCTGAGCGAAATAGAAGTTGAAGCAGAAGTTGACGAGACAGATATTGCAGCTGTGGTGCTGGGTCAGAAGGCCGCCATTCGTGTCGATGCCTTCCCGGATACGATCTTCGAGGCTACAGTCACCGAAGTAGGAAACTCCGCCAAAGTATCCGGATTCTCGAGCCAGGATCAGGTGACTAATTTCATTGTCAAAGTCCAGTTCTCTGAGACATATGATCCCGTGAAGCCGGGCATGACAGCCGAAGTCGACATCACAACCAACGAGCACAAGGATGTTCTTCATGTTCCGATTCAGGCCGTCGTCATGAGAGATGAGCTTCCCAAAACAGAGGATGAGATGGCCGATGAGCAAACTGAATCCTCTGGAGCAGCTATCGCTGCAGAGCCGACAGAGGACATCAAGAATGCGTCCAAGGACAGTGATAAGAAGGAATACGAAGGTGTGTTCCTGATCAGGGATGGCGAGGTTTCTTTTGTCGAAGTAACTACGGGGATATCCGATCAGCAGAGTATCGAAATCACGTCGGGACTCTCTGACAGCCTTGAGCTTGTGATCGGACCCTACAAAATGTTGCGAAAACTCAAACACGGCGACGAAGTGATACCTGAGCAGAAGAAAGAAGTGGAGTAATCGAGGAAGCAGGTTTTTGATGCTGATAGAAACGGTAGATATCTGGAAGACTTACATAATGGGTTACGAGGAGCTCCATGCCCTGAGAGGCGTGGACTTGTCCGTGGAGAAGGGTGAATACCTGGCAATCATGGGACCGTCCGGATCAGGAAAGTCTACTCTTATGAATCTGATCGGATGCCTGGATACTCCGACCAGGGGATCGTATTATCTGAACGGTCAGCTTGTTTCCGAGCTTAACGACGACGAGCTCGCAAGAATACGGAACAAGGAAATCGGATTCGTATTTCAGACGTTTAATCTGCTCCCACGGGCAACCGCGCTGCACAATGTCGAGCTTCCCCTGATATACAACGGCACTGATTCAGCATCTCGCAGAGAGAAGGCCGAGATGGCTCTCGCATCGGTCGACCTTGCAGACAGGATGACCCACAAGCCTAATGAGCTCTCCGGGGGGCAACGCCAGAGAGTAGCGCTGGCACGCGCTCTTGTGAACAACCCCTCTATCCTCCTTGCTGATGAGCCGACAGGGAATCTCGACACCGCAACCGGCGAAGAAATCATGAATGTCTTCGATAGCCTCCATCAGCAGGGCCACACGATCATAATGGTCACACACGAAAAGCATATCGCTGAACGCGCCGAACGGGCAATCCACATCCTTGACGGCAAGGTTGAACGCGAGGAACGGCGAGCCGGATAGAATCGTCATGAAAGTTTGGGATATAGTCGTAATGTCGGCGCAGGCGCTCCGCGCCCACGTGCTCAGGACTACGCTCACCATACTCGGCGTGGTCATCGGGGTAACATCCGTCATAGCAATCGTTTCGATCATCGAGGGGATGAATTTCAGGGTCGCCGAGCTGATCAACTCGATGGGCCCCTCATCGTTCGTAGTGAACAAAGGCGGCATAATCACCTCGCATGAGGCGTGGCTAAAGGCACGCAAGCGAAAAGACCTCACGATGAATGATCTGCGCGCGATACAGGACGAATGCGAATCCTGCTACAAGGTCGGAGCAAGAGCTTTCAGGTCCAGAGCGGTGAAGTACGGCAGCGAGAAAGTGAACGACGTGCTGGTATTCGGGGGCACTTACAACTTCATCGACATAACAGAGTTTGAAATCGGCGAAGGGCGCATGCACTCCCAGTTCGACGACGACCATTCCAGATCAGTTGTATTGATTGGTGCGGGAATTGAGAAAGAGCTCTTCCCAAACCTCAATCCAATCGGCCGACAGGTCAAGATCGGCGGCTTTAAATACGATGTAATCGGCATTGCCAAAGAGCGTGGTGCAATTTTGGGAAACGATCTAGACAAGTTCGTAGTGATACCGCTGACGAACCTGCGGAAGAATTTCGGTACAAGCCGCAATTTGCAGTTGCTAATCAGCGCCAAATCACCGGAAACATTGCAGGAAACGATGGACGAGGTCAGGATGATCCTTCGTGCACGCAGACATGTTCCATATAGTGAAGACGACGACTTCGGGATAGTGACATCCGACGCGTTCATGGCAATGTATGAGCAGGTGACAAAGGCGGTCAGAGTAACGGCCATCGTTATCCCGGCAATTGCGCTGGTTGTAGCCGGTATTGTCGTGATGAACATCATGATGGTGTCCGTGACCGAACGTACTCGCGAAATCGGCATCAGAAAGTCCCTGGGGGCAAGACGGAAGTCGATTCTGCTGCAATTCGTGCTGGAAGCACTGCTCATGTCCATAGCGGGCGGAGTCATTGGCATCGGTCTCGGGCTGGGTTCCGCAAAACTGCTAACCGATTGGGGTAGTCTGCCATTTATAATCTCGCCTATCGCGGTTGGCGGTGGTATTTGTGTATCAACCGGTATCGGCGTGATATTCGGTCTCTACCCTGCCCTAAAGGGATCGAAACTCGATCCAGTTGATGCTATGAGGTACGAAACATGAACCTCGTGGAGGGGACACAGGGAGTCAAGATCGCACTCGACTCGATCTGGGCTAACAAGTTCCGGTCATTCATGACGATTCTTGGCGTTCTGATCGGGGTGGCGTCAGTAATCGCGATGGTAGCTATCATCAAAGGTGTTGATGAATCTGTTAAGGGATCGATCGAGAAGCTCGGCTCAAACGTGTTGTTCGTATCGAAATTTCCTCCTGACACCGACTACTCGAATCTGTCGGATGAAGAACGCCGGCGCAAACCAGTTACCACTGAAGATGCTAATGTAATTCGGGAGCAGTGTCCATCGGTCGACGGAATTTCCCCGGAAGACTATTACCAGAGACCGGACGGCAACATAGCGAAGTATCGCGATCAGACGGTGGAACGACCCACCCTATTTGGCACACTTCCAGATTACGAAAAAGTCAACAATACGTTTGCCGACAAAGGCAGGTTCTTTACCGAAACTGAAAATTTCCATGCGGCAAGGGTCTGTGTGCTCGGGTACGACATCTCCGAGGGGCTTTTCCCGGATAGGGACCCGATCGGAGAGGTAATTACGATCAACAGCACGAGATTCACTGTTGTCGGTGTCATGGAAGAGCTCGATCTGGTGTTCAATGATTCACCGAACAAGTTCATCGCCATCCCACTCAACACATTTTTGAAAATGTACCCATGGGAAAAGGAGTTGTGGTTGGCGGTTTCGGCGAGGTCTCCGGAGTTGATAGATCAGGCAAAGGAAGAGATAGTAAACGCTTTAAGGCTTCATCGCGGGGTGCCGTATGACAAAGAGAACGACTTCGCTATTTTCACGCAGGAGAATCTGAAGGAGCTATATGAAGACCTGACAGGTACTATTGTCGCGGTCATGGTCGTCATTTCAGCTATCGGTCTGATGGTTGGCGGAGTCGGTGTGCTGAACATTATGCTTGTTTCGGTTACCGAGAGGACTCGTGAAATCGGTGTCCGAAAGGCGATTGGCGCAAGAAAATCCAATATCCTTCTGCAGTTCCTGGTCGAAGCTGTCACCCTTTCCTGCTCCGGCGGAATCATCGGGATACTGGTTGGGCTCGGTATCTCAGCCATCGTATCTGCAGCCACAGGGCTTCCGTTCGCTGTTCCAGTCATGGGGATCATTCTCGGCTTCTCGGTCGCAGTGGGGGTTGGCCTCATTTCCGGCGTCTATCCGGCGTATCGAGCAGCCAAAGTCGATCCGGTAGTATCCCTCAGATACGAATAGTCAAGATTTTAGCTTGCATCCAGTCCAGTGTCGGACAATAATATGCATGTGTAATTGTATTAAACCATTTGTGATCTGCATCGTTTAGTATAGTAGAAGATGATGTGGGAATATTCGAATCCGGATTGGAGTTGCTGTTATGGATATTACACGAAAGCGCTTGGTTGTAGTTGTCATAGGAGTCCTTCTCCTCTGGTCTGCAGTTCCCGCCTTCTGCCAGACGGGATACGTAACCACTCAGGACCCCGATAGCCCCAGGTTCATTTTCGACTTTGCGGCCTTTCGCTCCGATGTCGACGAAGACATGGTGACATTGGAGATTTATTATAAGATTTATAATGATGGCCTCCAGTTTTTCAAGCAGGATGGTAAATTCGTTGCAAACTACGAATTCAATGTTGTGGTGCTGGGTGTGGACAAGAACCAGGTTACCGGTTTTTCGAGGCAGAGGAAGCACACTCTCGATACATATGCTCAGACAACCAGCGCGGGAGGCTATCTGATCAATCAGATTGAATTGCTGGTCCCGAAAGGGGAATTCAAAGTTGTGTGCAAGCTCATTGACGAACTCTCCGGCAAGGTTGCCTCAATGGAGAAGGACGTGCGGGTCGAAGATCTCTTTCGAAACGAGATCAGCATGTCTGACATTGAGTTTGTCCACTCTATAGAGGAACAAGCTGATGAGGAGTCAGGGTTCGATAAGGGCGAGAAACGTATTGTGCCGTTTGTGTCGCGAAGTTTCAGCGGAGACGCTGACAACGTCTCGTTTTATGCTGAATTGTATTGCGACAAGGCGGATCCCACCGATGTCTCTATCCAATACAAAGTCGTAGATGAGAAGGCAAAAGTGGCATACAAGGACAAACTGGACCTAACCCTCGAAAGTCAGATCACACGATTGATCAAGGTGGTATCTACAGAGAACCTTGTTCCGGGCCGGTACGAATTATCATTCGAGTTGAAGGACAGCCATAAACGAACACTTGTTAATCGCAAGACCACGTTTACGGTTGCCTGGTCGATGAAGGCCCTGATTCGTAACGACTTCAGCGCTGCAGTGGAACAACTTCGCTACATCGCATCGAAAGACGAGACAGATAAACTCAAGAAGGCCGATCCGGAAGCACGGGAACAAGTATTTGAAGATTTCTGGAGAGACCATGACAAGTATCCGGAGACTCCCGAGAATGAGACGAGGAGCCTCTATTACGGCAGGATCAGACATGCCAATGAGAATTTCAGTGTTGTGAATCAGCAGGGATGGGAAACTGACAGGGGAAGAATTTATATCATCTTCGGTGAACCGGACAACGTCGAACGATACCCGTTCGAGTTGACCAGCGTACCATATCAGGTATGGTACTACTACCGGCTGTCACGCACTTTTGTATTCGAGGACACACACCACACCGGCGATTACTATCTTAAGTTCCCGTACGACGGTCGCCGGGGTGGGCTCCATGAGAATTTCGAAGACTTTGACTAGCTTTCGGAGGGTCGATCAAAATGAGAATAGTACTATCGTTTCTGTTGTGTATGTTGGCACTGCAGACAGCCAGCTTTGGACAGGCTGAAGCTCAGCAGGAGAGAATTGCAGCGTGGCTCGACTATGCTTGCTTCAAGTTCGAACCGAATGACAGCCTGACATTGGTTGAATTCTACTACGGACTCCAGCGATATCAGCTGACCTTTGCATCAACAGATTCCAACTATGCAGCCACTGCATTTGTCTGGATAGAAATCCTCGATGAGGATGGCTCCACTCTGGACACTCTCTACAAGAAAATCACTACCAGTGTTAAGTCGCCTGCCGAGACTAATAACCGTAATGTGAGGCTGACAGACCAGATAGCCACTTCCTTGAGGCCGGGTACATATATTGCGAGCCTTTACATCGAAGATGTCGAATCACATGTCG
This sequence comes from Candidatus Zixiibacteriota bacterium, assembly GCA_018820315.1. Taxonomy (NCBI): domain Bacteria; kingdom Pseudomonadati; phylum Candidatus Zixiibacteriota; species Candidatus Zixiibacteriota bacterium. Next base: position 9,363 of record JAHJOQ010000065.1, read on the forward strand.
AAAACGTGGCATTATCTGGGAAGTATGGCCAGAGAAAAGTTAAGGTGCTGGTGCCGAGTTTCAATACCGATCGACTCACGATGTCCGGGATTGAACTCGCTTACAGGATTGACTTGCTGCCGCAGGGAGTTCAGACGTCTGAGTATAAGTCAATCGACAAGAGCCAGCGGAGAGTCATTCCGAACCCCTCTCGCATCTTCGTCAACGAGGACAGCATGATGTACTTCTACAGCGAAGCCTACAACCTGGTATTCGGACGCGACGTCAACAAAGAACTCCACGTAACCTGCAAGATTCTTGATTCTTACGGAGCAACCGTGTCTCATTTCGGGCAGCGCAGGCAGATAAAACCGGGCACGGTTGCCATTGTCTCGTCGGCGCTGGATATTCATGATATGGCTGAAGGCAATTATGCACTGAGCCTTGAAGTTGATGACGGCGAGAATGGAGCGACTGCCTCAGCCACGAAACCGTTTCAATTATTGGTCGGCGGCAGGGAGTTGAGTCCCGGCGTACCAGCCGAGATGTTCACCGGGGAGGATGCCGCCTATCTGGAGAGGGTACTAAAATACGTTCTGACCTCGAACCAGAAGGCAACGCTGAAGGAGCTGAGCCTCGAAGGAAAAATGAGGTTTTTTGAGGAGTTCTGGATCAGATCGGATCCCGATCCATCTACGCGGCTTAACGAGTTCAAGGTTGAGCTTTTCAGGAGATACAACTACTCGAATGAACATTACTCGATCGGCATAGCAAACAAGCAGGATGGCTGGGAGACCGATCGCGGGAGAGTCTACATAGTATACGGTGAACCGGATGAGATAGAATACTATCCATCCACTTCAGATCTCAATCCGTTCGAGAAATGGAACTACTACTCACTCGGAACACAGGGCAACAGGTACTTCATATTCGAAGATGAGACCGGATATGGCGATTACCGTCTTGCGCACTCCGACGCCAAAGGAGAACCGATCGATCCAGTGTGGCAAGATAGAATTGAGCAGGGAGCGCTGAACAACTATTGATGCTCTGAGGCAACGATAGATATCGCGAGGGTGTTCTCACTGTTCACACCTCGCCTTCGGGCTCGTGTCCCGAAAGGAAAATGCATTTGCCCATCTCAGGCATGTATGATTGGCATTTCCTGTACCCACCGAAGGGAATCACTCCGTCGAAAGCATAGCAATCGAGATCGAAATCACGACACGGCAATTCCCGGTAATCATTTTCGTTCTGATCCTGAGTTTGCGCCGCCGACCGGTCCAGCAATTCCATTACAGACCTCATAGTATGATCAATGCCGGATATAAGATATGCAAAGATTGTGAGACATCAAGATGGATCATAGGCACAGTGCATCACTCCTGCACATTAGTATGGCGTGCTGATGTTACTTCTTTGTGCAGACAGTTACAAGAGTGTCACACAGACGGGGCCTGATGAATCTCGCGATGTGGCAGATGTAGCGAGTCAGGAACGGCTTGCAGTAGACACTGTAGTCACGGTACATCCGGAGTACCACCCGGAATCCGTTCTTTTCGACTCGCTCTGAGAGCTCTCCGGGGCACGCTGCCATTCTGCGTACCAGCTCCCTTTCTTCAGTAATCCTGCCGGAAATGACATCCTCGCCTTGGCGCACTGCTTTGTCGGACGCTTGTGCGTCTATCGGACGAGAGGGGTTATGCGACTTGAGAATCATCCGAGACGTCGGTTTCATCAACCGCCTGATCTCGGAGAACACTGTTGCAGCCGATTCAGAACAGCCATCAGGAAGATTCGAGAGTATTATCCAGTCAAAACTACCGTCTTGAAAAGGAACAGACTCACCCGGAAAGGCACAGCGCATCACCTCGACACCGGTCGCTGCATAGTCGCATTCTGCTGACGCATTGCTCGATTCCCCGGATGGCTCGATCCCGAATACTCTGTAATTCAGGAATGCAAGTGGAGCAAATCTAAATCCACAGTCCATCCCGATGTCGAGCACTGTCATGCCATCCCCGTTGAATGGCAGAAGCGAGATCAAATCGCATGCACAGGCGCGTTCGGCTCGCGCTGAAGGATGATCGACGCCAATGCTGGATCGGCTTATGTCATCCACTATTGATCTGACCCATTCTTTCTTCACATGACCCCCAATGGTCGCCAGCCCCTTTCAAGAAAGACAAAACAGCAGGTGCACAATCAGAGGATGCTCAACCGAAAGTTAAGAGACGCGGAGCGAACTGTCAACTCGTTTCCTCTTCGACCTCCACAGGATTCCTCTTCATGCCATATTCAGCAAGCTTGTTTCTAAGAGTTCTTGACGTGATCCCGAGAATATCAGCCGCTTTGGATCGATTGTTGCCGGTGAATTTCAGCGATTCCATGATCGCGTATTTTTCAAGTTCGGCGATCGAGACGGGCATGGGCAGACGGACGTCTCCTGAGTCCATGCTCTCTCCCATAGACAGATACTCCGGCAGGAGCTCTGCTGTAATCGTGTTAGCCCTGCATGTAACAACACCCCTTTGGACTATATTTTCCAGTTCCCGGACGTTCCCGGGCCAATGATGATTCAGCAATATCTTCATAGCTGCCTCATCGACTTTGTCAATTGAGCGCGCATTCTCTTCGTTGTATTTCTCCACGAAGTGGTCTACAAGTGCCGGAATATCATCCTTGCGAGCGCGCAAGGGAGGGATTTCGATCTGGATCACATTCAAACGATAGAATAGATCCTCACGGAAGTTGCCTTGTCTGATTTCAGACTTTAGATTTCTGTTTGAAGTTGCTATGACACGTACATCGACTTTGATTGGCGTTCCGGAGCCGACTCTCTCAAACTCGTATTCCTGAAGTACACGGAGCAACTTCGCCTGGAGCGCCATCGGCAGCTCCGAGATTTCGTCCAGCAGCAGAGTCCCTTCATCAGCAAGCTCGAACCGTCCCTTGGTCTGCTTGATCGCCCCGGTGAATGCACCTTTCTCGTGGCCGAAAAGCTCGCTCTCTATGAGGTTTTCCGGCAGAGACGCACAGTTTACGCGAATGAACGCTTCATCACTTCGAGGGCTGTTATAATGAATCGCCTTTGCGATGAGCTCTTTGCCGGTGCCGGATTCGCCAGTGATCAGAATCGTCGCCTTGCTGTCTGCCGCAACTTTCACAAGATCAAAAACATCGGTAAGCGTCTTGTTCTTTCCCACGATGTTGTCGAAACTGTATTTCCTACCGACCTCTGCTCTGAGCATATCGTTTTCGGCGCGCAAATCATGGTAATCAAGAGCCCTCTTGACAGTCAACTCCAACTCTTCAGGAGAAAACGGTTTCAGAATGTAATCATGTGCGCCAATCTTCATAGCTTCTACCGCATTCTTGACCGTACCGAATGCGGTAATCATTATCACCATCGATGCGGGTGAAGTTTTTCTGATTCGTTTGAGCAGCTCGATGCCATCCATCCTCGGCATCCTGACATCAGAAAGTATGAGATCGAAGTCCTCTATATTTATCAACTCAAGAGCGTCCTCACCAGACATGGAAGACGTGACATCATAGCCGGACCGAGTCAGAGTTTCTTCGACGAACTCGTTGACCAGTTTGTCGTCATCAACGACCAGGATTTTTTCCGTCATTGTTCACCTCGTCTGAAGAAGTCAATATTCGATCACATCTCTCACTTAGGGAAAGCGAGTCTGAAGCTCGTTCCCCCGCCCGGCTCTGATCTGACATCTATCTTGCCTCTATGGGCATCCACGATTTTCTTTACCGTAGCAAGGCCGAGACCGGTGCCTCCCTCTTTCGTCGTAAAGAAAGGTGTGAAGATTCTTTCAATGAGCTCATGGTCGATACCGGGACCGCTGTCGCTCACTTCAACGGTTAATTCCTCTCCCCCTCGCGCGGTCAGGCCGATATCGCCACCATCCGGCATCGCCTGTACGGCGTTGTACAGAAGATTCACGACAGCCTGACGGAATTGCTCGGGATCGAGCCGCCAAGTGATATCTTCCGGTGCCAGCATTGTCCGGATATTATATTTGCCGGCATCATGATTTATGTCGGCGGAGAAGTAGGTGACGATTTCATCCAGAAAGTTACGCAACTCGACCGTGCGAGGCAACAAGTTGATATCCCTGGCATACAATAGCAGACTGCTGACCGATCGATTAAGATTGTCGACGCCGGCTATGATTTTGTCGACCATTCGCTGCCCCGGGTGATTCTGAGGAAGGTCCCGTTTTAGCAGTGATGCAAAGCCTGCTATTCCGCCGAGAGGATTTCTGACCTCGTGCGCAATAGTCGCAGCGATTTCGCCAAGTGCTGCCAGCGCCTTAACACGCGTGATTTCATCTTCCAGCAGCCTGATCTTTGTTAAGTCATGAAGCACTTCAACCACCCCGATGACGTCACCGTTCTGATCACGCATCAGCGAGGTTGACACGGCAACCGGAAGCTCGCTCCGAGATTTGAGCGTCAGCATCTTCTCTTCTGAGCGAAACTCCTCTCCTGTTTCGAGAGTACATTTCGCAGAGATCTCCGGTTTCGTATCTCCAGCAACGAGATCGTGCCCTTCATGCCCGGGAATGCGGTCCGCCGCAAGACAGAGCAGTTCCTCGACTGCTACATTGTGGTGACTAACAAAACCGTCGCAATCATAGACAAGTATGCCCGATGACACTGACGAAAGAATGTTGTCCAGAAACGATCGCGCCTTCTCATTCTCCAGCAGGGCATCTCGCAAACGCTGGTTGGTCTCTTCCAACTGTGAGTTAAGATTACTGAATCGTGACTCGAGCTCTTCATACGAACTTTCGAGACGGTCGATCGTCCGGCCGAATGTCTCAAATGCGTCTGTGAAGGCTTCCAGTTTGCCCTCGGTGGGTATAGCTTTCCTGCTGCTCATATCGTTGCAATTTCACTCAAAATGCCGAATTCATCAACAAAAATTTTGTTTTCTGCATCAAATGTGGACTGCAATGTTGCGTATGGGTAAGAAGTGCGAACCTACAGTATTGTCAATAGGTCGGCATTGGCTACAAAACCATCGCTGCCGGTTTGACCGTAACCGCTTGTCTGTTGAGCGTGTTACGGACTCTCTTCAGCCGCGATTCTACATCCCTGAGCGCGTCCGCGGTGTGCTCGGATCGCTTAGACATCAGCTCATGATGCTGAAGAGCGTCCATAATCGCAAAGGCATTCGCCTGGCATTTCGCCGATGTTGTTTCGATTTCTTCGAACGCATCCCTGATTCTCGAACGATTCTTGAAGTATGTAGCGGGTAACGCCCTGCGCAGCACCTTCAAATCACGTAGAACATCACTTGTGTGGTTAGCATAATCCTGCACCAAATCCAGTACCTTGTGAGTATCGAGATTGGTCTCCGGCATGTTGCTTAAGGAGGGTATCACAGCCGACACCTGCTCGTGAGCGGAACTGCTGCCCCGGGACATGAACTGCGAAAATGAACGGATTATATCATCCAGAGAATCTACAATCGAACTTAGATCAATAGTCGTTTCCTGAGGAACCGTATTCACCTGATCCATTACCTCATTCCTCCTGATCGTTGTCGTTTACCGATTTGACTGATACCCTCAAGTGTTTGAGTTATCTTATCCTTGAGCGTGTCAGGCGTGAATGGTCTGACGATGTAATTACTGACCCCCGCGTTTATCGCTTCCTTGATCTGATCCTTCACGGACCTCGCTGTCACCATAAGGATTGGGACGCTGCTATGCCCATCTGTTTGCCTGACTCTTGCAACAAATTCGAGGCCGTCCATATCGGGCATATCCAGATTCGCGATTATGAAATCAACTGATCCCTGCTCCAGCGTGGCAATAGCCTCTGCTCCGCCTGCAGCCTCGAGAACACTTGTATAACCGGCTCTTCTGAGGGTGCTGACGATGATTCGGCGCATTGTCGCCGAATTATCTATGGCAAGAATGTTCAGATCTTCCACACATTCCTCCTGAGTAGATTGCACCCAGTTGCTCTCATCAGTTGGCTGAAGAACTTATAGGTGCATTCTGCGCTGAATCATGGTCGAATCAGACAGCGCTTAGAATCCTCTTCTTGTTTTCTTCGAATTCCCGGTGAGAAATCAGCCCACCTTCAAGAAGTTTCCCCCACCGCTCAATCTGACTTTCGATCGCAAGAACGCTGTAATTCGAACTCGGGTCGGTGCTATTCTCGGTTGACGTCTGCCGGCGGGACTTCTTGCCGCCACCGATCTTCAAATCGGAATCAGGCTTGACCGAAATTCGCTCCAGACGCCGCTCTACACCGGCGATTCTGGATTTGAGCTCGCTTATCTCGCTGCGCACCTGATATTCCTTCAGCGCCCTGGTGATCATCTCCTTGAGATCGTTTAGTCTGAATGGCTTGATGGCGTAGTCGTAAGCGCCCGACCGCATGGCTTCGATAGATGACTCTACAGTAGGATAGCCAGTCATCAAAATTACAATGAGATTCTCATCAAGCTTCTGGAGGTTCTTCAGCACCTCTAATCCATCCATGTCGGTCATTTTGAGATCGACCAGTGCTACCTTGAAGCTATTCTCGGCCACGAGCTTCAATGCTGCCGGTCCGGAATTAGCAACAACGACCTCAAAATCGAGCTTGGAGAAATACTCGTCGAGCAACTCTCTCACAAACAGTTCATCGTCCACTACCAGTAATTTCTGCTTAGACATCGGTGCTCCCTGCAGTCTGAATCCTATTCGCCTCATCGATTGCCTCTTCAACTGTCGTGTGAAGTCTCTTGACGTTAAACGGCTTCACAACATAGTCATAGACACGATTCCTGAGTGCCTCAATGGCAGTTTCAAGCGAAGGAAAGCCGGTCATGAGGATGACAGGCGTCTTCTTCCCTGTAATCTCTCTGGCTCTCTTAGCCAGCTCCAGCCCGTCAATATCGGGCATTTTGAGATCTGTCAGAATACAATCGACCGTCTCACTACCTAGAATATCGAGCGCTCGCTGTCCGGAGTCAGCCATGCTGATATGGTAGTCGAGAGTGCTGAAATGATCGTATAGTAAATCCCTGATCAGAAGCTCATCATCTACAATTAAGAGTCTATTCATAACGTTGTCTAACTCCCCTCTCAGAATTCCTCAACTATTGTCGCCGCTCTCTGGCTGGCTGCTGTTTCTCGGAGAATCTGCCCTCAGTATCTTTTATATCTCATATCTTCTAACTCACCTCAGAGGCAGGAATGCTGAAAGACTCCAGAGCTGCGTCCTCAGTCGGATATATGTCGAAAATGTGCGATAGCTGGGTTATCTCGAAAATCTCCTGAACGTATTGAGCGAGATTGCACAGAACCATCTGCCCCTTTACAAGCCGGACATCCTTGAGAATGGACACAAGCGTACCAAGACCGGAGCTATTGACAAATCCGACCTCGCCCAGCTCCAGTATCAGATTCACGACGCCTTCGCTCGCCAGCTCTTTGACCTGGTCCTTCAGCCGGGAGGAACTATTCAGGTCGAGCCTTCCGTTCAACTTCAGTACAGTACAGCTGCCATGCTTACTAACGCTAATATTCACATGCCACCTCTCTTTGAATCGGTTTCTGGTCCTGAGTGTGTGTATCGAGACTGACTTTCATAGTGAGGATATTTCCTCTGCCCGGTTCATGATGAATGTCAACCTCATCGATGTATCTTTCAATAATTGCAAGACCGCGCCCTGATTCCGAATCGTCATCAACAGGCCGAGTGACTTCCTCCAGCTTCCGCGTGAAGGGAAGAACGCCCTCGTCCTCTATCGTCACCGTCAAGAATTCATCACCTATGTCGTAGCTGAGCACGATCTGTTTGTCCGCCTCCTTTTGATTGCCATGAAGATAGGCGTTTGTGAATCCCTCGGAGATTGCCACGAGCAGGAAATAGCTGATCCTGTCATCCAGTGGCAGCTCCGACATAATTGCCATAGAAATAGTGTAGACCCAGTTCAGGTAGTTTGAATCGCTCGGTACCTGCACTCTGATGCTGTCATTCATTAATTCACCCCTCAATCTCCACCACGACAGCGGTTGTATCGTCAAATTGCGATTCTCCGGCGCCCAGAGTGAACTCGTCAAGAACCGTCTTCAGTTGGTCGACAAGTTCCTGCGGTCGCATGTCACCTCTGGCGGCAAAGAACTTCTCGAGTTCTTCCCGACCGTACATCTGATCGGCTCTATTGACGCACTCTGTAACACCGTCGGTGAAAAGTAATATCCGGTCGCCCCGGACCAGATCTATCGTTTCATGCATATACTCGAAATCTTCGAACTGTCCGACTATGATACCTCCGGTCGTTAACTGCCGCAGTTCACCCGAATATTTATTGTGGATGAACGGGGGCAGATGCCCTGCATTTGTGTAAGTGCAGGTTCCGGCAGCCAGGTCAAAGTAGGCGTAGACGAACGATATGAAGATGTTGGGGTATCTCATGACATCCTCGCACACAATGCGGTTTGTGTGTGTCACAATACTCGCGACATCCTTGCCTCTATACGTATCGGAGCGTATGACCGATCGAACGGCTGTCATCATCAGCGCCGCGGGCACACCCTTGTTCGAAACATCCCCGACAATGACAACAAACTCCTTGTCCGAAATCGGTATGAGATCGAAGTAGTCGCCACCCACTTTTCCGGCGGGCAGATACAGACTGCCGATTGAAGCACCCCTGAGATCGATGTCAAGGTTTGGAAGAAGTGCCCTCTGAATATCCTTCGCCAGCGAGAGTTCCTGTTCAAGTTTCTGCTTCTTGAGAATCTCTTTCATCATGTTTGCGTTTTCGATCGCTACTGCCGCGAAATTGACAAGCCTCTCGAGAGTAGCAACGTCATGATCGCTGAAACCTTCGCCATTTGTCTTATTCACAGCGACCAGAACCCCGATAGGTTCAGATTTCTGAGTCACAGGAACACAAATGACTGAGTTCACTATAGCACTTACTTCGCTGTCCTTGGGGATTTCGTTCAGTCTGATAGTCCTGGCGGTATCATAAGCTGCCTGTGCAAGATCGATGTCGTTTCCTGCCTTGATCTTCCTAACATGCGAACCATCAACCCCCCACGAAATTCGCGTTTCAAGCTCGCCGTTGTCCCGGATCAGGATGCAGCCAACTTCAGCCGAGACAATTCTGAGGGACATCTCCATCATGGCAGACAGTATTGCCTCGATATCGAGCATCGAGGTCAACATAACGCCCATATTGGCAATATCATTTAGTTCGGATTGTTTTGACTCGAGTTGATCTTCCAGATCTGTTACTCTTGTCTCAAGAGCGCATGATGTAGACATTTGACTCCGACCGTTGTTGTTTAATCTATTCTATTATCGACAGTTAGCTCACGTTCTGAAGAGTATGCCTCCGAAAACTGCAAATTCGGGAATACATCTTGACAAAACTCCTTATTGCATTATCTTTCAATGTGTTATGTAATTTCTCACCTGAGTGATCGCACGACTTTAGATGGATCAAGAGAGTAGAAGTGGCTCGCGAAGGCCAAAAGTCCGCGAGGATATTGCTTACCGGTTCGCCAGGTTGCGGAAAGACCACGTTAGTGGAGCGACTGCTGGCTGAACTCCGTATTCCTGTGTCGGGCTTCATTACGAAAGAGATCAGGGAGTCCGGGCACCGTACTGGATTTAGGATCGCCGGCATATCGGGAACCGAGGAGACTCTTGCACACTTGAACATTGACTCCGGTTTTCGCGTCGGTAAATATGGTGTGGACGTCGAGGCGATTGACCGAGTCATCGAGACCGAATTTGCCGAACCTATCGCGAATCTGATAGTTGTCGATGAGATTGGAAAGATGGAACTTCTGTCTGAGAGATTTATTTCCCTAATCGAGACACTGTGGGAATCAGATAAGACAATTCTGGCGACAATAATGTCTGCCCAACAACCGATCTGTGACAGGCTGAAGAATGACTCGAGGAGCAAAGTCATCACTCTGAATCATCGGAATAATAAGGAGGTCCTCGGTGAAATTCGCAACCTATGCGATTTATCACTCGTCATCTAAATAAGATATACCATCATTTCACATATCGGATTAATTACGGAGGTGCTCAATGCATCGATCATTCATCGCTATTCTCGCCGTACTACTCGGCATTCTAATCTCAAGTCTATCCTTCGGCAGTCAGGTTTATGTCGGTCCAAGCGACTCAAATGGCCACTTCCAGATGACGGCTCCAACCGAAGAAGAAATGCAGATGATGGCTGAGACTCGGCTGGAGAAGCATGCCTGCATGCAGAAGTCCACCGAGCGGCTCGCTGCGATGCGTGAAGCGAATAATCCGCTTGTCGCGACAGTCTATCCCACTTCTAACATGTACGACTACGATGTTCTCTATTACAAGATTGATATTAGTATAAGCATGAGCGGTGAAACTGTCGGCGGCTACGTTGAGATGCATCTCAAGAGTCTGATCGATGGGCTGTCATACGTGGATCTCACATTGGCGAATCAGCTTAATGTCACTGCGACGCGCCTCGACGGTGTATCTCAGGCTTTCTGGCATTCAACCGACATCCTGACAGTGAACTTCACCACCCCGCTTAACGACGGGGATGAATTCACACTCAAGGTCGAGTACGACGGTTATCCTTCCACGTCCGATGGTCTAGGAATGTTCTTCTATTCCTACTCAGGTCGGAGAGTCTGCTACACCAATTGCGAACCATGGGGAGCAAGAAATTGGTGGCCGTGCAAAGACTTCACCTTCGACAAACCGGACAGTGCAAACATCATAATCACACACCCGACAACTTACGGTGGGTATACAATGGATCTGGTATCCAATGGTCTTCGTCAGTCGGTGACGGACAATGGAAACGGGACCACGACGACTCACTGGCTCGAGAAGCACCCGATCGCTACATACCTTGTAGCACTTGTTCTGACAGATTTCAACCAGACGAATCAGAGCTGGGAGTATGCTCCCGGTGAATTCATGCCGGTGGAGCACAATTACTATCCGACCACGTCACCATCGGATTCGAGTTATTCCACGTACTATATGGTGAATTACACTCTTCCAGCGCTCGATGCTTTGTCATACTACTGGGGTCTCTATCCGTTCTGGGATGAGAAATACGGTCACATGCACTTTGGCTGGGGTGGTGCCATGGAGCATCAGACCTGTACATCGATCAGCCCAACGTTCAATACGGAATATGTGATAGCCCACGAATTGGCGCATCAATGGTCAGGTGACCAGGTTACATGCGCCCCAGTGAACCACATGTGGATCAATGAGGGATTCGCATCGTACGCCGAGGTTCTCTATTTCGAGTACCATTATGGCTCGTCATACGCCAAGACCTGGCTTTCGTACCAGGAACACATCAATGCGGGCACACCGTACGTTGAGGATCTCGAGACCGACAATGTTTTCGACGGCACGACGGTTTATGACAAGGGATCCTGGCTGGTTCATATGCTCAGGAATCAAATGGGTGACGACCTATTCTTCCCTGCAATGCAAGACTTCTTCTTAACCTCCGAGTTCGCTGGAGGTAGCGCGAGCACTGACGATCTCAACTCGGTTGTATCGCAATACTACGGGTCGGATATGAGCTGGTTCTTCGACACATGGGTCTATCAGGAAGGACAGCCTGACTACAGATATTCCTATGATTATGAGCCGGATACAATCCTCGGAACCGGATATTTCGTCTACTTCATTCTTGAGCAGCAAAACATGGACGGCGTATTCCCGATGCACGTAGATATTGTGGCTCACGCCGGCGACTATGATTCGGCATTCACCATCTGGAATACGAGCGAAGTTGATGTATACACGTTCAATCTGCCGAACCCGCCGACATCGTTCGAAATCGATCCTGATGACAAAATTCTCAAAACCGCTGGGCAAGTCCCGTTCAGCATGCATATCGCTTCACCTGGGCGACTGCCGGACGCCGTGCTGGGCGAACCGTACAGTTACACGCTGCAGGCAATCGGCGGCGTTCCTGATTACACATGGCAGAAGACCCTCGGTCAGTTCCCAGTAGGTATGACATTCAATGGGACGACAGGTGTACTGTCCGGAACGCCCACGTGGGTCGCTGATTATTTCTTCAGATTAAGATGCACCGACTCCGACAGTCCGCCGAAAGTTGACGAGCGCGCATTTACGCTTGCGGTGGTCGAAGAGAGCTTCCCGCGCGGTGACTGCGACGGATCCGGTGAAATCGATATAGATGATGTTGTGTATCTCATCGCCTATATTTTCTCGGGCGGTCCCGCGCCTGATCCGCTGGAGTCAGGTGATGTCGATTGTTCAACTGAAATCGATATTGACGATGTGGTGTATCTGATTGAATACATTTTCACAGGCGGACCAGCACCCTGCATGTAGCAGACAAGTAGCGAAACGTTGACGGTTAGCCGGGCGTGAGTCATCTCGTCCGGCTTTCTATTTGACGATTGTCTGGCTATTTGTTTCGGTTTAGCAGAGAGCGAATGTGCGAGATCATGTCGCCGCGAGGAATTGTGACCTGGACATCTTCAGCCTTGAGCCACTCAGCTCTGTCCTGAACATCCTTCGATAGTCCACGACCAGCTACAAGGTCCTTGATTGTAACCTGCCCCTTATCAAACTCATCCGAGCCGCAAATCACTGCGACAGGTATATCGAGCCTATCGGCGTACTGAAGCTGTTTCGGGATTCTGCGATTATTCCCAAGGAAGACCTCGACCATGAACCCTTCATTACGAAGCTGAGAAGCCATTTCGAAGTAGTCGGCCATTCTTCCCTTGTCCATGGTGGTAACAATGACCTCCGCACAGCTTTTCCTGACTTCAAGCGCCTCAAGTTTCAGGAGTGCTGCCAACAGTCTGTCGACTCCAATCGAAGAGCCCGTGCCCGGCATCGGCTGGCCGGAGAATCGCGATACAAGATGATCGTACCGTCCACCAGAGAATACAGATCCGTAATCGGGAAGATCGAGCAGGTATGTCTCGAATACCGGACCGGTGTAGTATCCAAGGCCCCGGACAATCGTGAGATCAACTCGCGCCTTCGCCGGATCGGCACCCATCCCATCAAGGTAGCGGCCAATCTCCCGCAGCTCCTCGAATCCGTCTGCAGCCATCTCAGACGCGCCGAGCAGATCCGCAGCATTATCGATCTGACTCAATCCGGCTGCCTGCGCAATGTCAAGGAACTTCTCCAGCAAAGCAATCTGAGGATCGGGAAAACCGAGCCCCGGTATGACGTCGCCCGATTTGTCTGTTCTGCCCGGACCAAGCTCCATGATGACAGCATCACGTCCCTGTTTTTCTAACTTATCGAGAACCCGGAATACGTCCGGAGCAGTTTCGGGTGAGATTCCGGCAAACTGAGCAAGACCGTTGAGGATCTTCCGATTTGAGTATCGCACTTCGAAATTCTCGATCTTGAGGCAACTCATCGTCTCGGCCATGACAGCTATTATCTCAGCGTCGGCAGCGACGAGCGATGTCCCAACAATGTCGATATCGAACTGCAGAAACTCTCTGAATCGCCCCGGACCCGGCTTGTCGACACGCCAGACCGGTGCGATCTGGTATCGCCGAAATGGCGTCGGCAGTTCGCGATTGGCTGCGACAAACCTCGCTAACGGTGCAGTGAGATCGAACCTGAGTCCCATCTCAACCTCATCGGGACCGATGAAATTGAATATTTGCTCCTTGTTCTCCTTGCCGTAGTCGGCACCGAACAGTGTGGTCAGGAACTCAAGAGCAGGGGTCTGCAGCGGAAGATAGCCATACCTTTCAAATACTGATCGGGTTTTGTCGATCAGAACCTGCCGGGTCAGCTCATCCTCCGGGGGATAGTCCCTGAAACCCTTCAGAAGCTTAGCTGGGACTTTTTTCGCTTTGTCAGACATGGCAATCCCTGGCGGCCCACAAAACATAATACTGGGGGGGAGGGTCGAACTCCCGACCTCCTGATCCACAGTCAGGCGCTCTAGCCATCTGAGCTACCCCAGCATTACTCTATTAACATCGGAACGATCCGGTCAAAGTTTCGTTCCGAATTCAAAACGATGTCACGTGCTCACCGGCACGCAAAACGAGATAATAAGCCATTTATGCGAAGTTGGCAACACAAAAATCTGATCCGTGGACCGGCTTAAATCAGCGATATTGAAATCATTGTCCGTCAGGGAGCAGAGTTTTGAATTGACATGGCAGGCTCTACACCTAAATTCCCGTGAGAACCGCTGATAGAGAAAGGAAGCGCAGTGAAACCTGATCTCATTGAGAAACTTGCAGTAGAGAGCGATTCAAGAATAGTAATGCTCGTGATGGACGGCCTCGGAGATATCCCCGCCAGCGGTCACGGGACGCCGCTGCAAGAGGCAACCACACCGAACCTTGACAAACTTGCCGCGGAGGGCGTGCTGGGGCAATTTGACCCGATCGCTCCAGGTATCACTCCGGGCTCGGGACCGGCGCATCTTGGGCTTTTTGGATACGATCCTGTCGAAAATAATGTCGGACGCGGAATCCTATCTGCATTCGGGATAGGCTTTGATCTCACCGAGAAGGATGTGGCGGCCCGTATCAACTTCTGCACGCTCGATTCCAACGGCAATGTCACTGACCGAAGAGCTGGTCGTATATCAGATGATGAAAACAGGCGGATATGTGAGAAGATCAAGAGCAAGCTCCGTACACCTGCGGGCATTGAGTTCTTCCTCGAAACAGAGAGCCAGCACCGGGGATTGCTCGTTATCAGAGGCAATGATCTATCCGATCAAATAGCCGACACCGATCCGCAACAAACGGGCGTGCCGACACGTGAACCGAAACCGCTCGCAGCGGAGGCAGATCACACTTCCAAGGTTCTGATGGAAATTCTGCAGCAGGTGCGCCAAATCCTCTCGGATGAGGAAAAGGCAAACATGATTCTACTGCGCGGCTATTCCGGATTCAAGCAACTTCCATCCATGCAGAAGCGCTTCGGCGTGAAGGCATGTGCGATTGCTGAGTATCCGATGTACAGAGGGCTTGCGACACTCGTCGGAATGACCGTACAGCCGCCTTACACAGACTTCGACGATGCCATCGCCGTTCTCAAGTCCAAATGGAAAGAGTTCACTTTCTTCTTCCTGCATGTCAAGAAGACAGATTCTTATGGCGAGGATGGTAATTTTGAATCGAAGAAACAGGTGATAGAGGACGTCGACAAAGTCATCGTGCCGGGAATCATGGCGATGAAGCCTGATGTCCTGATAGTGACAGGCGACCATTCGACACCGTGGTCGATGAAAGCACACAGTTGGCATCCGACGCCGGTCTTACTGCACAGTAGGCTTGTCAGACGCGACAAATCGGAGAGGTTCTCGGAGATAGAATGCCAGACCGGCGGTCTCGGGAGGCTCCCGCTGGTGAATCTGATGCCGATTGCGCTTTCATGCGCCGGCAAGCTCGCGAAATTCGGAGCGTAGTCTCACCTGAGATCATCGTGCATGGCCGTCCCGAATCCCGGCCCGAGAAAGATTGCATTCAGCAACAGACGCGCTGTACCATGAAAGTACCCGCGAAAAGTGGGATCGTCGGCAAACAGAATCAACTGGCCTTTACCCATCCCTTCGCAGGTAGCGTACGCTGAACTTGCCCAGCGCTGCCTCGCCTCCGGCCAGAGCAGCCCAGATAGTCGCAGCTCTTTGTATGGTTTGAATCTCACCGGTGTCTCGAACTGCAGTGACAGTATTAGTATTTCCCGGTCGAACTCTATCGGCCGGGATTTTCTTTCTTCTCGAAGTATGTTACCAGATCATCGATCATAGCGGGAATTGTGTGAATGCGGGATTCCACTGCAACCTCGAAGCCTTCCGATGCTATCATCTTGGTCGTTGATGGTCCAATCGAGAATATCGGTACTGAAGCAAAGAGTTCGTGCGCCTCTTCACGAGTCAGATTTTCCAACACCCCCTTGAATGTCGAACCACTGGTGAAAATCGCTGCATCCGGCGGATATACGAACAGCTTCTCTTTGAATCCCTCAGGCCACTTGCAGAGGTCTGTATCGTAGACGGTGATCGGCAGGACTTCCGCTCCGGCATCGGTCGCCATCAACTCCACAGTATCACCAGCGAGTCCACCTCGCACTCGAACCAGAACACTGCCTTTTAGATCGTGAGATGAAATCAACTCTCTGGCGAAAGCCGTCGCCGTTGCCTCTTTGGGCACGAAGTCGACTCTGATATGCCAATTGGCGATGGCCTCGGCAGTCGCACCTCCTACGGCAGCAATCCTGTACCCTGCCAAACACCGCAGATCGCCAAACTTATCCATAAGCTGCTGCATGAAGTAGCGCACACCATTTTCGCTGGTAAATACAAGCCAACGGTTGCTGTTACTGATGGCAGCAAATCTCTGCCAGGCATCGTCATCATGATAGTCGGAAGTCGTTATCGATGGATACGGCAACACTTCGGCGCCGAGCTCCCTCAGGCTCTGGTACATGTCGCGCGCCTGATCAGGAGATCGAGTAACGATCACACGCTTGCCCAAAAGTGGTCTCTGTTTCACCCACGAGAGACACGGCTGCAGATCAACCACCTCACCTATCACGAAAATCGAGGGCGATCTGACATGATGCTTCTTGACGACGGCAGGCAGGTCCTTCAATGCAGCGCTGAAGTATCGCTGGCTCGGTAGAGTGCCCCTCTCGATAACAGCGGATGGTTTGTCTGGCGACATTCCAAAATTGATCAGCCTCGTCGCGATTGTTTCTATCTCGCTTACGCCCATGTAGATAATGATCGTTCCATTCTCAGCTTTCGCGATCCACTCCCATGGCACCGTAGAAACAGCCTTATCCTTCGCCTTGTGTCCCGTAACAAATATCACAAAGGATGCTTTCTCTCTATCAGTGCAGGGGATGCCGACATACGCCGGAGCGCCTACTCCTGCGGTGATACCCGGAATTATCTCGAAGTCGATGCCATGCTTTCTGAGATATTTCGCCTCTTCACCCCCTCTGCCGAAAACCAAAGGGTCACTGCCCTTAAGACGAGCGACATTCTTTCCTTCATTGGCAGATTTGACGAGAAGCTCGTTGATTTCGTCTTGCGGGATAATATGCTTGCCATCCCGTTTGCCGACATAATGCTTCTCCTGACCGGCAGGCAACGCGACGACGATCTCATCGGAGACCAGATTATCGTAGAAAACGACGTCGCAGGTCTGAAGCAAGCGCCATCCCTTCAGAGATATCAGTTCAGGATCACCCGGTCCCGAACCAATCAGATATACTGTGCCTTTCTTCATTCCGGTTTCCGATTCGCCTCATTCGTCATCGTTAAGCATATCGTTAAGCTCGCTCTCGATTTCGTCCGGGGATTTCATCTTGATGATCGCATTCCAGTCTGCGGAAAGAAATCTCTCGAAGCATTCCAGCCTCTTCTGTGCATCGTCTTTGTAGCGAGCTTGCACTTTCTTGCGAAAAGTATGCGCGTACGTGGATATTTTGCCCCAGTGCTTGGGGAAAATGTCGTCGAGAATCCCGCGCAGATGTCCGGCAAGAAAAGGCGCCTTGCCATCTGTCGACACACTCACGGCCAGATGCTCCCGCTTGACCACGGCGGGAAAAATGAACGTGCAGAGCGCCGGATTGTCGACTACATTTACAAGTACACCGGCAGATTTGCAGTCCTCGAATACTTGTTCGTTTACCGCTCGATTATCGCAGGCGGAAATCACCAAGCCATAATCCGCTGCTTCTGATGGATTATAATTGCGCTTCTCCAGCTTTACTCTTCCGGATGTGGCATAGTAATCGATCTTGTCGGTGACCTCGGGCGCAACGACTGTAATGTCTGAATTGTAATCCAGGAGATTGTCGATCTTTCTCAAGGCAATGCCACCGCCACCAACTACAAGGACACGGCAGTCTTCGAGGGATACGTTTATCGGCATGTACTTTGAAGTCATATCTTTTCTCCGTTCTGTGTCTCTCTACTTCTCCGGTTCAGTCTCCGCCCTGACCTTCATCGCCAGCAGCCTGTTGATCAGTCGGCGCGAAGCCTTATCGACAGCATACTGCATTTCGGGACTCAGCTTCTTGATGACCGGCCCGAATTCCTCGTGCCTGATCGCTTCGAATGTATCACCAAATCCGTTGTACAGCGGCTCATGAAGCACATGACTGTACCAGTACATGAACTCATCCAGCCTGCGCTCGATGATAGCCTCAGCCTCCGGAATGGATTCCAGGACTTGCTTCTGATTCTGTTCGACGAATCTCCTGATGTCTTCAAGATCGAGAATCTCGATATTAGTAAGCTCATCGATATCTGATTCGACATCTCTCGGGACGGCCAGATCCATGACAATCCGCCTGCGACTACTGCCGGCGACACCGGCGGCACGCATCATCTCCTTCGTGATGATCGGTACTGGTGAGCTTGTGCAAGTCACGACAACGTCTGCGCGCCCGAGCAGCTCCGGCAGTTCATCGAGTGTGTGAGCGGACGCAGCGAACTTCTCAGCAAGTGCAACAGCCTTTTCCCGAGTCCGATTTGCAAACATGAATCTGCACTGATCGTCGCCTGAGAGACCCGCAGCCGCTATGGCTATCATTTGATTGACGCCGATAAACAGGACGGCAGGGTTCGTGTTCGCTGCGATCTTTGATTTCAAGAGACTTACAGCCGTGCCACTGACGGAGCAGGCTCCCTTGCCGATTTCGGTGTCCGATCTTACTGCCTTGCCGACGCGGAATGCCTGATGAAACAGGCGATGGATAATCTTGCCGGCAGACTTCACCGAGCAGGACGAGCTGTAGGCGTCCTTCAATTGCCCAACAATCTGATTTTCGCCTATGATCATCGAATCCACTCCTGCCACCACTCGAAACAGGTGCTCGGCCGCCTCACGACGCTTCATTGTGTAGAACTTATCCAGAGCATCCGCGATGTGTTGATTCTTGAACTGCGAATAGAAGCTGAGAAGGATGTCTGCCGGTTCTGCCGATTTCTCGAGGACAAGGTAGAATTCAACTCGATTGCATGTGGACACGATCACTGATTCGAGCACACCCGGCAGCTTGCCGAGAATTGCATTTGCTTCGGCGATCGAATCGCGATCCACCTGCAACGGCTCTCTGTCAGTCAACTCTGAAGTCTTATGGCTGATACCACATACTATCAGTTTCCAGCTTGCCATTGCCATTGAGTCAGCATCTCCAATTAGCTTCTTGTATTATCCAGTTTACGACAGCGAAGCCTGTGTGCCGCCACCAATCATGGTTACATTTTCAAAGCCCGCATGCCTCAGAATGAGTGAGGCCTGATAAGATCTTGGTCCTCTCCGACAGACTATTCGAATTTCCCTGATTCTGTCAAGCTCATCAATGCGTAGTCTCAGCTCACCGAGAGGAATGTTCACCAGAGTACAACTTCCCGATACCGGCCACGGTTCCGAGGAGAATTCTTCTGTCTCGCGAACATCGAGAAATACAACGTTATCGGCCGACTTGTCAGCCGGGCCGACGATCTGCAGACCCTTCTCTCGCGCGATTGCCAAAGCCGCCATCTGGTGGAGCGGATCAAGCACTTCGGAATATGGCGGCGCATAGCCATGCTCAAATGCCAGCAGATCATGAACCGATGCCCTGCGCTGCAGGAAAGACGAGAACACATCGATCCGCCTGCAAATGTCACCTGCGCCGACAGCCTGCAACCCCAGCAGCCTCTCATCATCGGAAGAGTAAACAAGCTTCACGCTGAAAGTACCAAACTCCGGATAGTAGTCAGGCTTGTCTGGGAAGGCTCCCCAAACCGCTTCAGCTCGAAAACCGGCAGCCTCAGCAGCCTTCTGAGAAAGACCAACCGCACCAACGTTTGTATCAAATATCTTCACAAGAAACGCACCAACCACACCCTTAAACTCAGCGTGATTTCCGGCCAGATTTTCCGCTATCACCCGTCCGTGGCGATTGGCCAACGATCCCATCGGAATGTATATCTGCGCGCCGGTAATCAAATGATGGGATTCGACACAGTCGCCCCCGGCAAATATATCCGGATCGCTTGTGCGCATGTGAGAGTCGACAACGATACCACCCCGATCGCCTATTCTCAGACCACAATCACGTGCCAGCGAAGTTTCGGGACTGACTCCGAGACAAAGAAAAACGTAATCGCATGAGATGCTCTCTTCATTCTGCAGAAGGACTACCGGATTCCCGTCGCCGTCCAGATCAATGCGCTTGACTTGCATACCAGTCTTGATCGTGACATCCTGCCGCATCATTTCGCGCTCGGCTATCGCTGCCATCTCGGGATCGAGCACGTATGGAAGAATCTGGTTTTCTTTCTCGACAAGCACCGTCTCGATACCCCAGAGTCCCGCTGCGGCTTCCACAACTTCGCATCCGATGAATCCACCTCCGACTACCACAACTTTCCCGACTTGCCCGGTTTGGGCAGCTTCACGGAATGCCACTGCATCATCCGGCTTCGTAAACGAACTGATCCTGGGACTCTCCGCCACGGGGAATGGAGGCTGCATCGGCGCCGCACCGGTGGCGATCACAAGCTTTCCATAAGCGTGCTCAAGTACTTCACCAGTGGCAAGCATCTTAACAGCGGTCACCTTCTTTTCTCTGTCAATACGGATAACCTGGGCACCCGTGACAACATCGAAGCCTTTTGTGTTCTTGAAAAAGTCGGCGTCACGCTGCACATCATAGGAGGTCGCCGTCAGTTTCTGGAAGCTGTCGATATCACCCGACGCAAAATATGGCATACCACAGGTCGCATACGATACCAGACTCTCTCTCTGAAAAAGCGTAATCTTCACATCGGGCAACCTTCGCGCCAACGTAGCGGCAGTCTTTGGACCTGTGGCGACTCCGCCTATTATCACAAAATCTGATCTATTAACACTCATTTTAAAAACCTTGGGGTTGCCCTAAGGCAACCCCCGTTGCAGTCGAATATCTACAGTCTATGAAGACGACTTGGAAATGGCAGCCGCCATCTTTCTTTTCACTACGATCTCAGACATGAGATCCCGAACTCTGATCGAAACAGCAACTTTGTATAGAATGGTGATTATCAGCGCACCGAGAGCGTAAATCCCCATCGAAATCATCAGTTCAGGGAATGTTGGTGAGTATTGAGTAATCGTCCCGAGCGGAGATGGTATGAAACCGGTAATAACCATCGCCATACCCTTGTCAATCCAGAGCGAGAGAAAGAGCAGAACGCATCCGACAGAAAGAATTTTGAAATTGTTGCGCGACTTCGGAGGAATCAGCAGTATCAGCGACACTATCGCCAGTATCGATGACAGCCACATCCACGGAACAAGATTCGAGTTGCCGTCGATTCCGACGAACATATACTTGAAGTGCAACAGATGTTCAGGGATATCACTATAGACGGCAGTGAAAACTTCCATTAGAATCAGGAATACATTGACAATCATGCCATAGGTCGCAATTCTCGCCAGATTCTTGATGGCCTTATCACCCGGATCGAATCGTGATACATTTCTGACAATCAGACAGAGTATTACAAGCAGTGCCGGACCGGCTGCAAACGCAGATGCAAGAAATCGCGGAGCGAGAACAGCAGTCATCCAGAATGGTCTGGCTGAAAGACCGGAATATAGAAACGCCGTCACGGTGTGAATAGAGATCGCCCACGGAATCGAGAGATAGATGATCGGCTTCAACCAGCGGGGCGGTTTGATACCTTTCCGCTCGGCATCCATGGAGAACCAGCTAATCACAACGTTCAACACCAAGTACCCACTTAGCGCTACAGTATCCCAGAAGAGCAGCGAATTCGGCGAGGGATACAGAAGGAGGTTCAGACTCCGAAATGGCTGCCCGAGATCGACGAATACGAACATAACACACATGATTACCGATCCGATGGCGACAAATTCTCCGAGAATTGTCACCTTTCCGAAAGCTTTGTAATCATGCAGGTAGTATGGAAGCACGACCATCACTGCTGATGCCGCTACTCCAACGAGGAATGTCAGTTGGGCGATGTAGAATCCCCAGGCAACATCCCGTGAGAGGCCGGTGAGGCCAAGACCGTAACCGTATTGCCGGAGATAGTTGATCGTACCAATGCCGATCAGTACGAGAAGGAACGCTATCCATCCCCAGTATCGCTTATCACCTGTTAGTGCCTTTTCTATCATACCAACCTCACACTATGTAATAGACTTCAGGTTCAGTCCCGAGGCCTGGCTTGCGTCTTATCGAATAATTTGAACTCAACAACTTCCGCACTTCAGAATTGGGATCTCCGATATCGCCGAACGCGAGAGCTGGAGCGATCTCCGGCCTGTCTGCGAATCGCTTAGCGCAGGCTTCCACGCAGGCGGGCAACTGGCCTTTGGAGAGTCTCTCCTCACAGAAAGTGCATTTCTCGACAACGCCCTTCGTGCGGGTTGGGAAGTCGGGCTGGATTTCCTTGAGATGAGTTCTCGGGTCCGTCCAGTTAAAGCTGCGTGATCCATAGGGGCAAGCCACGATGCAATATCGGCAGCCGATGCAGCGGTGCCAATCCATCATGACAATTCCGTCCTGCTCCCGCTTCCATGTTGCCTTCGTGGGACACACTCTGACGCATGGCGGATTGTTGCAATGGTTACAGAGCACCAACGCAGGCGAGTGCTTCACCTCATCGGGCGTGAGCTCATGTTCTTGTTCATGGAAAGCGTGCTCAAATGACTCTTTCCAGATCCACTTGATCTCCTGCTTTGGGTTGTCGATCTTCGGCACATTGTGCGTGAGGTGACAGGCATCGACACACGCCGTACAGCCATGCTCTTCACGGCATTTCTTCAGATCGATGACCATTGCCCAGCGCTCAGCCTTGAGACCGCCTGTTTTTAGCCAGGACTTGGCGAGGTCGTCGCCCGCAAACACTTTCCCACCTGCAGCAGCGGTAAGGGTGGTGAGTCCGGCGGCCTTCAAGAATATTCTCCTGTCGACGCTCATCTCACACCCTCCTTAGGCTCGACATGACAATCCCAGCAGTACGGCTGCACCCCCATGTAGTTGTGGCACTGATCACAGAAATCAGACTTGTTCGAATGACAGGACATACATGTATTCGAAAGGCTCATCTCAAACAGCCTGCCAGACTGCGCTTTGTAGGCTCGTACGTCCTGACGCACGACCAGGTCTCGCCACTGGTTGAGGAGATCCATATGGTCTGTCTTCATGTAATCCGTCGCAGCAACACACTCCTTCTCCAATGTAATTATCTTCGGATCGGGTTGATATGTAGCCCTTCCGGCTGCCACATTATACCAGACCGGGAAAGATATGAGAGCGAGGAATATCAGCAATCCAATTATGATCTTCCCACCATCATACATCTTCGCTGCCCTCCTTCCCGGCGAAAGGTTCGCCGCGCAGGTCAGTGTCCCTTGGCTTCTCCCCCTTCATTACTAGAGCATTACCCACAAGCTCGTGAACTCCGCCGACCTCGACACCGGGAATCCAGTATTCCAACAGACTTGGAAGAGTCGCCTTATCGATCGCGCACATGCAGAGCAGTATGTTCACACCATGCTTCTCATGAACATATTTCACAGCGTTAGCTCTCGGCAGACCGCCTCGCAGTCTCATCTCGAGATTCTCGTCGGTTCCGAGGCCTGCGCCGCTTCCGCAACAGAAAGTCTGCTCACGAATAGTATTCTCTGGCATCTCGTGGAAATTGTTGCTCACAGAGTTGATTATGTATCTCGGCTCTTCAAGAAGACCCATCGCTCTCGCAGGATTGCACGAGTCATGGAAAGTCGGAATGAGGTGATCGTTTCGGCTCGGATCAAGCGTGATCTTGCCGTTCTTGATTAGATCAGAAGTGAACTCCGAGATGTGCACCATCTTCGTGGATTTCGCATTCTCGAATTTCGTACCGGTGATCGGAGATACCGGCTGCTCGAGAAAATCGGCAGGACCATTCAATGTATCCATATACTGATGGAGTACGCGCCACATGTGCCCGCACTCACCGCCGATTATCCACTTCACGCCGAGTCTCTTCGCTTCCGCATAGATCTTGTTGTTCAGTCGCTTCATCGCTTCCGCAGAGTGGAACAGCCCGAAATTGCCTCCCTCGGAAGCATATGCACTCCATGTATAGTCGAGACCGACCTCATGGAACAGTGCAAGATATCCGAGAAGAGTGTAGTAATGCGGCGTTGCGAAGTAGTCGGCTGACGGTGCAACGAAGAGTATTTCCGCACCCTTCTTATTGATCGGAGCCTCGACCTTGACACCGGTCAGTTCCTCCAACTCATCGACTGCGAAATCAATACTGTCTTTGAATCCGTGAGGCTGAATACCCAGATGGTTGCCGGTTCTGAAGCAATTCGCGACGGGTGTCGTGATCCAGTCGATGTTGAGGCCGACCATATTGAGAAGCTCGCGCCCCATCATAGTGATCTCGGCAGTGTCGATTCCGTAAGGGCAAAAAACCGAGCATCGTCGGCACTCCGTGCATTGGAAAAAGTAGTAGAACCACTCCTTCAGCACATCTACCGTCAACTCTCTTGCGCCTGCGAACTTGCCAAGAATCTTGCCTGTGGCAGTGAAATCATTCCTGTAAACTGATCTCAGCAGCTCCGCTCTCAACACAGGCATATTCTTGGGATCGCCCGATCCAATGAAGTAGTGGCACTTGTCGGCACAGGCTCCGCATCTAACACAGGTATCCATGAAAATCCTGAGTGTGCGATATTTGCCGAGCAGCGACTTGAAACCATCCAGTATTATCTGCTTCCAGTTATCGGGGAGCTGCCAGTCATCGTCAGTAGGCTGCCATTTCCTCGGATACGGAAAGTCTACATACTTCGAGCTAGCGGGAACAGCACCATAGTTGTAAAATCCTCGACGGAACCTGACCGACGGTTCCATCCAGTCCTTGTCGGGCGGGCCGTAGTCGATTTGTATGAGCTGCTCAGGTTTTGGTGTGTCTTCAGCCATCGTCTATTCCTTCTCCAGTGGCATATCAGCCGCCTTCATCACATCCCGGAATTCGTCCTCCCACTCCTCGTAGGTATGAACTTTTACCGGATAATCCCATGGATTCACATGGCGCTTCATCCTGTTGTTGTTCGCGAGATTCCTGGTTGGACTCATGAAGACACCTCCCATGTGCATCAGCTTTGACAGCGGGAAATACATGAACAATACCGATACCAGGAACACGTGAATGTAAAACACTTCACCGATCTGACTCAGAACCGTTGCGTCGACGGGGTGAAAATTGATGAGCCCCATCGCAAGCTTCTTGACGGAGACAATATCCACCTTGGAAAAATACCGCATGAAAATTCCCGTTGCGGCGATCCCGAAGATCAGGAACAGCGGGAAATAGTCGGCGGCAAGAGATATGTAGCGCAGCTTCGGATCGATCACTCTTCGCACGAACAGAAATGTCACGGCAGCAAGTATCAGAATGTCTGTAATGTAGATGACCGGAAGTCCTACCTGAAAGATTCCATCGAAGTTCTGAAGGCCGAGCACCCAGTACGGAATCGGTTCAGCAAAGAACTTGAAGTGGCGTACGAAGATGATCAGGAACGACCAATGAAACATCAACCCGCCGAACCATAGAAGCTTTGTCGCTCCGTAAACTAGCTTGGGACCATCTTTCAGATCCAGTTTGGTGTTCCTGAACAGAGATCTGAAGAAAAGCACTTCAAGCGCCATTCTTCCAATAACGCCGAGCGTCGTGTGAGGGCAGTCCAGCTTGCTGCTCTTGATCCATGGCAGCGATTTCTGCTGGCCACAGGTTGTGGGAATACGAAATGGAACCGGCGATCGCGCCCACTTCAGCACGCGGTAGATCACGCCGACGAGGAACGCGACTATTGCTACATACGGGATGATGATCCCGAAAAGGTAGCCGAGTCCGGCCGATTCAACTCCAATCCAGGCAGCAAGAATCAACAGAATGACTGCGACGAAGGAAAAGACGACTCTCATCTACCACTCCCTTCATGTCGTTTCACAGATGGATTATTTTCATTATCTGATGCTCCGGAACCGCACGTATCATCCGAGGCTTTAGCCCGGCGTTCCAGAGGCGAAAACGTTCCCATTGTTGCTTCTCTGTTTCTGATCTTGCAAATAGTCTCGCGACAGAGCATGTACGCATCAAAGGCATAAAGAGCAAATCTGTCGATCCGTGTATCCAAGTCATGCAATTCATCAGCCAGATGCTTGTCGGAAGACTGATCCATCGCGAAAGCACGAACTACATTCTTCAACTCGAACACGAATGCTACGGCATCAGATGGCTTGAAGTCCTGCACTGCGCGGATCTTCACCAATGACTCAGCAGAGGCGCGGAGATTCTGCTCGTCCATGTCGCCTGTGATCTCTTCGAAGATTAAGGCAAGCTCGCGCTCGATCGTAAATCCCACAGGGTTCGAGAACCTGTTCTTCTGGTTCTTGAAAAAATCTACAGAGTCAGGAGGATAAGTGGCCAGTGTTCGGTCGAGCCAGTCTTCAAGAACCGCTTTTCTTCTCTTTTTGAGGATATCTATCAGCATGTCTCCTCGACGCTCGTTCAGTCCGCCTCTGGACTGTAATATGTTACATATTTCACAAACTCAGCTAAAAAATAACACGCTCAACTTCTCTAATCTGGAGTCAACTGTCATCTGTCTCACGTTCACTTCATCGTGAAGTGCAGACAGCCGCTCAATCCAGTCAGGAAAGATTGCGCATTATTTCACAAGAGACGAAACTCCTTACACAAATAGAAGAGCAGTGATTCGCGACAGAAAGGTCGTAAGAGTAACTGCTACTGCTATATAGATAGTATGCTTTTGTGATGAATAGTCAACTGTTATTTTTACCTTTTTCAGAATCAGCATAAGTTGTGGGCATTCATGGCAGGCGCTGTGCATTAGCCCTTGAAGGGGTCCTGCTTCATTGGGTGATTTTCATACGTTTATGTTAGATCTACCAGTCCGCTGAGCCCACCCTTCCCGACCGGAAGTGATATAATAGAGTCAGCCCGAAGCTCACTTGCTCCGGGCTGATTTTCAAGTCATAGAATGCGGCGTGTTACACGCAGCCGGTCGGCTTGGCAAGGCCAGCCACTTTGCAGGCACCTTTAGCCGGTCCAGATGGGAAGAGTTCGTAGACTTTCTTCAATGGGAATCCAGTCTCTTTGCAGAGCTTGCGGATCATCGGAGCAATCCCGAACTTCTGGTAGTAGTCTCTAAGATAGTTGACGAGGTGCCAATGCTCGTCGGTCATGGCATCGACGCCTTCGGTCACGGCTAGCGCCTTGGCGACTTCCTCATTCCACTTTTCGGGCTCTTGAATGAAACCGTCCTCATCGACCTCAACCTGATAGTCACCAACTTCGAGTTGTGCCATCTTTCATTCCTCCGTATTTACGTTAGTTCAGCATTCTTATATGCAAATCTACTGTGCAAACTCGCTTTATCAGTGCATCTCCAAATAGCCGCAAGGACAGTTCTCCTCACACTTCTTGCAACCATTGCAGAACTCCATCTTGATTTTGTACGGTTCACCTTTTGCGAGCGGCTTAACAATCGCATTATCCTGACAGAAACTCCAGCATGTGCCGCAGTCGAAGCACTCCCCGCAACTCATGCACCGTTTTGCCTCAGCGATCGCGGCGTCTTGCGAAAGCGTCGACGTGATCTCCGTATCCAGGGCTTTGAAACGCTCTTCGACACTCAAGTGATTCAACTCGACTCTCGGAGCCTCGGCATAGTACCCCATGTGCATCAACTCAGGCTTGATCTGGCTCAAATCCGCGCCATACTCCGCGGGTACAGGTTCGCCGGTGATCGCCTCGTGAACGGCAGCGGCAGCTTTCCTGCCATGATATATGGCATCGATTGCTATGCCGAGATTGATATTGTCACCACCGGAATACATGCCATCTTCTTTGGTCTTGAACTTATCATCGACCTTGATCCAGTCGCGTCCCTCAATGAGATTCTCGATACCAGTGAAGTCGGGCTCCTGGCTGATAGCCGCTATCAGAGTCGTGAATTCGAGATCGTAGGTATCTCCCTCGATCGGAACAGGTCTCCGTCTGCCGGATGAGTCAGGCTCACCGAGCTCCATCCGCTGGCATTTCATCCCTGTGGCCGTTCCGTTGCTGCGGTAGATTTCGATCGGAGCAGCAAGGAAATCGATTCTGACACCTTCCTCAAGTGCACCCTCTATCTCCTCGTCGATGGCCGGCATCTCGGCCTGCGTCCTGCGATACAGAATAGTGGATTTCGCACCCAGACGACGCGCGACTCGCGCGGCATCGATTGCGGTGTCTCCGCCACCGATTACGACAACACTGTCGCCGATAGATACTGACTGGCCCGCGTTGACCTTGTGAAGGAAATCGGTGCCGGTGAACACATTCTCCGCATCTTCGCCTTCAACTCGAAGCAGCAGCCCCTTATGCGCGCCGATCCCGATGAATATCGCCTTAAATTCCTTCTGCAAATCGCTGTATTGGATATCTTTTCCAACGATTGTGCTGAGCTTGAGCTCGACACCCATATCGAGTATACGGTTTATCTCTGCATCGAGGATGTTTGTCGGAAGGCGATAATCTGGTATGCCATATCTCAGCATTCCGCCTGTCTTGGGAAATGCCTCAAATACAGTCACTGGATAGCCGCGTCGAGCAAGGTGGTAAGCGCAAGACATGCCTGCAGGGCCGGAGCCGATGACTGCGATCTTCTCGGTTCTTCTCTCGTCAGTCAGCTTCTTGGGTGCGAGCTTCTTCTCGAGTCCCCAGTCACCGATAAACCTCTCCATGCTGTTTATGCCGACAGCGCCTTCAAGAGCCTTGCGATTGCACTCTGATTCGCATGGATGAGGACACACTCTGCCGAGTGTCGATGGAAACGGAGTGGTCTCAAGCCAGATATAGAAGGCCTCTTCCAGAGCTTGCTCGTAAGTTTTCTCGTACTCTTCCGCCTTCGAAATCGTCATCAGGATTTTTCTGATCTGATTGTGATTGGGGCAATTGAAGATACATGGCGGCATCTTCTCGATCAGCTTCGGTCGCAATGGCGAGGTTTCTACACTCGATGATCCCGACGAACGAGAGAGACCCCCCAGACCTTTTTTCTTTTTCCTAACTACTTTAGCCATGTTGTCACTCTCTTGTTATGGTTGCACTCCGCCATGATTCTGGTCGAATCCGCCAGTACTGTCCGCCGAGCAATAGTGCCGGGTCCAGCTTCCGCTGTCGCCTCTGGTCATTCAATCATCGTATAGGCCGAGTTTGTTCTAATGTTCTCTCCAAAAGGTCTTATTCAATACCACACCTTGTGATATATTTAACAATCAAGTAATTTAAGCAATCTCGCTCCTGTTGACAACACATTTCATCTTCATCGAAATCCAGGTCTGTGACCAACGTCAGATTCATGCGCATCACCCGGATGAGCCTCCGAGTTGTCTTGTCCCGACGACATTCCTATCAGTGCGATAACGGCAAGCTGCATCAACCACAGATCGAGACCAACTGGGAACTCCATCAGCATGAATGTGCGTGTAGCACGCGAAAGTCGACTTACAAATAAGCCCATCGCGATTGCCGCCCAGTCCGACTCCCCGCTGCATACTGAGGCATGTATCGACTTCACCTATCCCGGAGAGAGCTCCGGAATAATGGAATTCATGGCCCTTTATCAAGGTGCCAATCTCCAGAAAGGGATTCTCCCGATCTACTCGACACCGCGCATACCCATGCCCTACTGGCTTAGCCTGCATTTCGAGATCGACAGGAAACACTCCAGCCATCTCGAATTTCTTTCCGTGCCAAGTCAGCGATCTCGAAAGATAAATAAGTCCCCCACACTCTGCGTACACAGGCAACCCCAGGTTCACAGCATCCCTCACAGAGACCATCATCGACTTGTTCGAGCAGAGCCGTTCAGCGTGGGTTTCCGGAAATCCACCACCAATGTAGAGCGCATCGATATCCGGGAGTGCCGTATCATCAAGTGAAGAGACTCCAACAAGTTCAGCGCCGCTCGATTCCAGAGCTTCCAGATTCTCGGGGTAGTAAAATGTAAAGACAGAATCGTTGAAATATCCTATGCGGGCCACGCCTGCTGACACCGATTGCTTCGCGTCATCTTGGGATTCCATGTCATCAGCTTTGGAGGTCAATTCAATTATGCCATCAATATCGATGTACTTCGCCGCAATCTCTGCGAGCTTCGTGTGCAGGGAGTCGCCGTCGCTGAACTCCGCCGGCGTAACAAGACCAAGATGCCTCCCCGGAATCACTGATGAGTCATCTCCGAGCCTTGGCAGAGCCCCGAGTACAGGGATCCGGCAGAATTCTTCTATCGATTCAGTTAGAATCTTCTTATGCCTTTCTCCGGCGACTCGATTCAATATGACACCTGCAATCCTGACCCCCGGATCGAAGGAAACCAGCCCATTGACAATGGCTGCGACCGTTCTTGTCATTTTCGTGGTATTGACCACCAGCAGGATCGGAGCCTGCAACAGTTTTGCGAGCTCCGACGTACTATGAGTCCCAGAGAGGTCTTTGCCATCAAACAGACCGCGATTGCCTTCGACAATCGCGATATCTGATCCGACGGCGCTGGAAACAAAACGTTCCAGCACCTTCGCAGGATCGACCATGTAAGTGTCGAGGTTTCGGCATGTAGCTTTCCCGACAGCCCCGAGCCAGGCCGAGTCTATGAAGTCAGGGCCTTTCTTGAAGACTGACGCAGTCAGCCCTCTCTCCAGCAGAGCTGTGAGGATTGAGAGGCTGACCGTCGTCTTCCCAGAATCTCCGGACAGGCCGGCAACTACGAGCCGCGGCAGTCTGACATGCATAGAGCAAAACCGAACACCGCGATCTAATCGTTGGCGGCGGCCTCCCTGTGTGGAAGCTCAATATAGCTTCCACCGAAATAGGTGTAGACGCATCTTCCAGAGTTGATAAGCTCTTTGATGGCTTCCTTACACATCTTCTTGTCGACTACATCACCGTGAAGTTCGATCATCGACTTGATAAGGTCCATCGCTTTCAGCTTCTTAAGTTTGCCCGCGTCCTTCACCAGCTTGAACATCGCATCAGCGAGTTCATCTACTGTTATGGCCACTTCTCACACCCTTCTAAAAGGTTAGATGCGTCGAGCGCTTAAATGTAAGACCAGCATGCTTGAAATCGTCAATATGCTCTTTCTGAAATTCGATACCGGACATCCTAAAGAATTTGGGCCATCCGATTCTCTCGATCCACTCACCCATTCTCTCGTACTTCTTAGCATTCGCTGCCCACAGTTCGACGAGACTTCTGATCGCAGTGGTGACTTCCGGCCACCGTGGCGGATTATTCGGGAGAAATGGTATCGCCAACTTCGAGAACATCGGCTCGTGACGTGCATTCGAAACCTTGCCACCAAGCCAAATTGAAACGCCGTCGTTCAGCGGATCTGCCATCGGCATCGACGGACAGACGGTGAAACAGTTGGCACAGAACATGCATCTCTCTTCAATAACCTCAACTGAGTTCTTGCCGTCAACCGTTGCTGGTCTGATAGCCGCTGTTGGGCAGGATGCGCTGACGTTCGGAATCTCGCACATCTTGTACAGACTCGCATGATCGATTTTCGGCGGGCGCCTGTGGATGCCCAGGATAGCAATATCGGAGCAGTGAACGGCACCACACATGTTCAAGCAACATGCGAGCGCAATTCTCAGCTTACCGGGAAGCTTGGTCTCCGTGAAGTACTCGAGCAGATCGTCCATAACGGCTTTCACAACACCCGAAGCATCGGTGGCTGCCGAATGGCAGTGCACCCAGCCCTGAGTGTGGACAATCGCCGAGATCGAATTTGCGATACCGCCGACCGGGTGGCCCATCTTGTCGAGATCACTAATCAGCGGATCGATATTTTCTGACTTAGTCAGCAGGAATTCGACATTGTGGCGGCTTGTGAATCTGAAAAAGCCATCACAGTATTTGTCTGCGAGGTCGCAGTATGCACGAATCTTGTGGACGGCGATTAGCCTGCCCGATGCGGCACGCACCGTGAACAGCTTGGCATCAGTCTCGGACACGTGAACCATGACGCCCGGCTTCACCAATTCGTGATATTTCCATTTGCCGTAGTTTTCCTTGATAACAGGCGGCAAGAACTGCTCGTAATGCGGCGGCCCGTAATCAGTTCTTCTTTCCTCTGGCATGTTATACCTCTATCTCCAAAAGTTATTATCCAGAATTACAAGTGGCTATGATTCTGCCTCTTCGCTTTCGTCACCATCATCTTCGAAATACTCTTCGTAGAAGATGTACGGATTTTCTCTCGGATGAGCGACCATCTCTGCGACAGGCTCAAGATCGATCGCTTCGAGGAAATTACCGAGACCGACTCTCTGAATGAACTCACCGACTCTCTCGCGGTTCTTGCCTTCTTCACTCCATACATCCCAGATATTTTCGACTATACCCATCAGTTCCTTGTATGGGGCTTCCATCTTGATGAACGGTATCAGGACGGATGAAAGCAGCGCACCTTCAACGATCGGAGCCTTGGAACCGAGGAGGATCGTTGCGCCACGGTCTTTACCGGGACGGAGTGCCTTGGGCATTACGTTTATGCAATGCATGCACCTGCGGCAATAGCTGTTTTCAATCTTGAGCTCCTTGCCATCCCATTCCATACACTTGGCCGGGCAGTTGTCTACTACGTCAGATTTGATATCCATTCCAGCCTCAGCGTACTCCGTGACGGCAGCTTTGTCCATCTGGATTGAATCACGCCAGGTGCCAATGATTGACATGTCGGATCGAGCAATCGACGCCACACAGTCATTCGGGCAGCCGGAGAATTTGAACTTGAACTTGTAAGGGAATGCCGGGCGATGTATCTCATCCTGGAACGCCATCGTGAAATCGTAGCACGCCTTCATCGTATCATAGCATGCCCATTCGCATCTCGCCATACCGCAGCAACAGCTCGGAGTACGGACGTCAGAGCCCGATCCGCCGATATCAAAGTCGATCTTGGCAAGGTCGGCAAATATCGGTTCGAGCTGGTCGGTTTTAGTCCCGAGCAGAATGATGTCACCGGTGGAACCATGCATGTTGGTAAGACCAGAGCCGCGCTTCTCCCAGATATCGCATATCTTGCGCAAGGCTTCTGAAGTGTAGAACCAACCTGACGGCTGATTTATACGCATGGTATGGAAGTGTGACACGTTCGGGAATTCATCTGGAAGATCCGAATAACGGCCGATAACTCCACCACCATAACCCATGACACCAACGATTCCGCCATGCTTCCAATGGCCCATCTTCTCTTTGTAGGAGCGTTCGAGCAAGCCAAGCAAGTCTTTGGCCATCGGGTTGTCCTTCGCGGCTGACTTTATCTCCGAAACGAAACTTGGCCACCCACCCTTCTCAAGCTCGTCGAGCAACGGAGTTTTAGGTAATGCGTCTGCCATTGTCTCTCCTTACATTGCTTATTAGTGTATAACCTTTATCATCCTGGCCACCGAGAATGGAATCACCCCATTCTTCTTCTGCGATCGTGATATATGCATCTGCACCCGATTTGCCTCAGGCGCTCCCGAGTCTAATCGGTCGCAGGTTGCTATAAGACAATACTTTATTAAACCAATTTCGGTCCGTAGTCAAGAAGAAAATGTGAAAAAATTCATTAAGTCTAAACATGACCGATTCCCCCCTGAATGCGCCGCTCTACAACCGCACCCCTCTAACTGTCAAGAGATTAATAGGTTGTAGTAACGTACCCCTCGAATGTGATTGTTACGGATCCTTAATCGTCCTCCTTCTGTTAGGCAAGTCGTGTAGTACTTTTGAAACTGGCACCACCAATGCGATGCCTCAGTGGGCTTCTGACTTACTCTAATCAGCCCCCTTGCGGGGGCTGATTGAAACACCTTCAGACAGATTCTATCCCGATTTACATTCCCTTATAAGGATTAGGTCCAACAGACTCGATCACCTCAAGGAAATCATCGAATATCTTCGGTATCTTGTAGTAGTCAGTGATCGCCAGTTCGTGAATCTCCACCCGCTCTTCTTCGAGGACAAGCTGTTTCAGCTTCTCCTGAACATTTTCCATTCGGGTGTTCGCCAATTCACTACCTTTGACGAAATGACATTGGTAATCGTCCCCCTTCTTGCAACCAATTAGAATCACGCCGTCAAACCCGGACGCCAGGGCATCACCGACCCACACAACATTCATCGAACCGAGACAGCGCAACGGAATGATTCGCAGCATGGCATTATACTGCATCCGCTTCAGGCCGACCATGTCAACGGCAGGCAGCGCATCGTTCTCGCATACGAACGCGAGAATTCTCGGCTTCTCGTCGAATTCGTCCGGGACATTTATCGCCTTGATCACCTGTGAGATCTGATTCACGCTGTAGTTCTTGAACGAGATGATTCTCTCTGGACAGGCGCCCATGCATATTCCGCACCTGCGACAACGCAACGGATTCGGCAACGGTGTTCC
The DNA here is from genome assembly GCA_018820315.1 of Candidatus Zixiibacteriota bacterium. Lineage (NCBI taxonomy): Bacteria > Pseudomonadati > Candidatus Zixiibacteriota > Candidatus Zixiibacteriota bacterium. The sequence continues at coordinate 43,856 of JAHJOQ010000065.1, forward strand.
CTTGTCATCTTCATCGAGCGCACCGAATGGGCACTCCTCGGTGCAGCGTTTGCACTGCGTGCATCTCTGCATGAAGAACTCCGGATAACTCAAATCACCAGCTCTGGGATGAACAGCCGCGCCTCTGCCTATCGCTTCAACAGCCTGTATCGATTTCAGAGCGGCGCCGTAGGCATCATTAATGCTTGATGCAAAATCCATCGGCGCACGAGTAGCTCCTGCTGCGTAGATAGCGGTTCTTCTTGTCTCATACGGGAAGCAAATGAAGTGCGAATCCGTATAACC
>JAHJOQ010000066.1 GCA_018820315.1 Candidatus Zixiibacteriota bacterium
TGCCAGGATTAAACTAAAGAGATTGTATCCTACATTATGTGGTTGACGGGACACTAGTTATGTGAGAAGCCTTTTCGAGACCGGAACACCGGACGAGGCTGTCGGTGCGCTGTGTGAAATTCCGGGAGAACGCAGCAATGGAGAGACTTTCACCATGGAGCTCTCGCTGGCTGAATATGGAAACGGAGGGAACCACTTCGTCGTAGGAGTGGCGAGGGATATCAGCCAGCACAAGCGAGCAGAGGGCGCTCTAATGGAAGCAAATCGCAAACTGCAAGAACTTGATGCTCTGAAATCGGAGTTTCTATCTACCGCTTCTCATGAACTTCGTACTCCCCTGACAATCATTGGGCAGTTCGCAGGAATCCTGCGCGACGGGATAGCCGGCCAATTGACTGGTGATCAACTGGAGTGTGTTAATACCATCCTTGGCAACACAGACCGTCTCGGAGCTTTGATAAATGACGTTCTCGATCTTCAGAAAATACGATCGGGTCGAATCCGGGTTTTTCGGAATCGTTGTGACATAGGCGAGCTTCTACACAACTGCGCCAGAGATTTTCAACCCGCGATTGCATTAAAATCTCAGAGTCTTGAGGTGGACCTGTCTCCCGAGCTGTCTCCCGTCCTGTGTGATAGGAACAAGATTACACAAGTGCTGGTAAATCTTATCGGCAATGCCACCAAGTACACGCCTTTGGGGGGACGAATCACGCTGCGAGCGCATTCAGAAGACGGATCCGTTAAAATATCGGTGTCCGACGATGGTCCCGGGATTCCTGAAGAGCATCGAGACCGAATTTTCGATCAATTCATACAGATCGAAGAACGGAATGGCCCAGGCTGCGGCGGCAGCGGTCTCGGTTTGACGATTGCTAAGAGCATCGTGGAGCTGCACGATGGTTCGATTGCTGTTGAAGGCGAACCCGGCAGTGGCACCACCTTCTGGTTTACGATTCCGATCTTCGATGAAAGAGAGGCTGTAAAGGCTCTGATCGCAGACAGGCTCCGGGGCTGCAGGGCGTCGAACCACGCACTCTCGATGGCAGTTGTCAAACTGCGAAGTGAGCACTCAAGCATTCAATCAGTTTCCACGCAAAGATTCGTTGAGTCGGAGCTATTGTTAGCTGCCAATATAGCTCGCAGCAGCATGAGGCGTGAAAATGATGCCATTTGTACTGTTTCATCAGACGGGCTGCTGGCGATCCTCTGCGAAACCGAGCGTGGAAGGGGCCAGGCTCTGATAGTAAGAGTGCTAATGTCCATACTTAATTCTCTGGAAACTGGAATCTCAGTATCGTTGACATCTCTGAAAATCGAACCCGACGTCGAAGACATTGCCTGGCTTGAGACTGCCATCTCAAATCTGCGACCGATCAATAGAAAGACCTTTGGCAAAAGCGTTCTGATAGTCGACGATGACCTTGAGGTTGTACAAACGGTGACAGACGCCATGACGCGATGTGGCATGACCCTCATCGTGGAATTGACGCAAGATAAATTGGGCGCGTGTGCCAAACTCTGTAAATTGGAACCGAACCTGGTAATCCTCGATATTGATCAGTCTGACAACAACAGAGGTGAAGTGATCAATTTGCTTAGGAACGACCATCCGGCTAAGTCTGCGCGAGTTCTGATAGTGGCCGATGACGAGAGTCACCTCACTGAGATGCTGGAATTAGGTGCTGATGACGGTCTGCGAAAGCCTTTTACGGCAAATCAGCTAATCGAAAAGACAGAATCGCTGCTCTTACGTCCGATTCAGATAGGGGTATCAACGAGAGAAATGACTGGCGAATGTATCACATAACACGAGGTAAAGATTATGAGTAAGGGTAAGATACTCGTAGTGGACGATGAACCTGAGCTTGTTAGAGCCGTCAGCATGCGTCTGCGTGCAGAAGGGTATGATGTTCTGACAGCTATGGATGGAATGCAGGCGACAAACGTGGCCATGCGAGAGACACTCGACCTGATTATCCTGGATATCGGCATGCCGGCTGGTGATGGTCATGTGGTCGCACGACGACTCCGTGAGTCTATCCGAACAAGCGCAATCCCGATTATTTTTCTTACTGCGAAGACGTCGGAACTGGACTTCAGTAGGGCATATGATGAAGGAGTTGACAAGTATATCACCAAGCCATATGATCCGCTGGAACTGATGTCGGCTGTCGACTCATTGATGCGCACCGGTGATCAGCGCCAGGTTACCTGACACGCATTGATCTTCCAGCGCCAGATGTCGATTGCAGATGTGGCGAGCAATGGTTACCATAGGGCATTGAATTGAACAGTCGACACGTCTGCAATTCGCCCTCGCGGGCGGTTCGAAGCTGGAGCGATCAATGGCCCTCACATTCAGAGAAGACTACTGGGACAGTCCCGAACTCAAGAAAGAGTTGATCAATTTCATAAATCAGATTCACAGACTCGACTTGACTCTCTGGGATGAGAAGGGCTACTGGGATCGCAAATACCGACCATTTTCTTTCTTCGAAGGCAATCGCATAGTCTCCAGTGTATGCATATATTCGATGGACATGACGATCGACGGAAAGCGGAGTCTTGTCGCTCAAGTCTCGGCAGTTGGGACCCTTCCCGAATATCGGCGCAAGGGGCTCAATCTCGAGTTGTCTAAGAGAGCCATGGAATGGGCTGAAGATAATCACGATTTCTTCTTTCTGTTCGCTGATGAAGAAGCATTTCCGTTCTACAAGAGATGCGGCTTTCGACAGGTCAATGAGCATAAGGCACGTCTCGCTCTGACAGGTATGACTGCTCGACCGGGGGCTGTCAAGCTTGATGTTTCCACAACAGACAATCTCGATATGATCTATCGCATAGCTTCCAATCGCGAACCTGTCTCCAATGTCCTGGGTGTAACCAACGAGAAACTGTTTATGTTCTGGTGCCTGTACTTTCTCAAAGACTTCATCTACTATATCGCCGATCTGGATATTCTGGTTCTGTATGAGCGCAAGAATGGAGTGCTGACAATATTCGATATTGTCGGTACGCACGTTCCCGTATTCTCGGAATTATATCCCTGCATTTGCGACGAAAGTGACAGCGCAGTCGAATTCATGTTCATGATGGACAAGCTTGGATTGGATGAGATTGAGTATGTGAAGGTTGAAGGCAACGGCACGCATCTCTACGGCAATTTTCCACTTGAGAACAGCAAATTTATCTTCCCCCTCACTGCTCACGCATAGCAGCTTTCTATATATCCACAAGAACCGCAGATGAGAATGAGGCCTTGCAGACTTTCTGAGAGCCAACATCCGCGCCGAATTCTGCTGAAGGCCACACAAAATGCGCTCATTTCTGAGCGCCTTCTGGTATAAAAGTCAGCTCTATGTGATTACGTTATTCAGGTTGCCACACTTTTCAGACATTTCCAACCAAATCGGGACCCGGCTTGAGAGTCGGTTGTCCCGGTTCCCATCCGGCCGGGCAGGCTTCAGAACCCTTCGGTGCAGTATCACCGATCACGGTTCCGGTCGGCATTGCACATCCAGCAGGTTCATCCGGCATAGCATACCTCCTCATTGACTTGCGCCACTAACATCCTGAATCAAGGATCGGATCTATGACTGATAACTAAATTCACGCTCAGATCAACCGGACCCTCAACTGATTATTATGAGGTTAATCGCGATCTCCTCCCAGCGCTGTTTTCACTCCCTTGGCATAGGCAGGATCAGCCTTCTCGAAATGCTTCAACTGCCGCTCAATGATCTTCTTAGGCACTCCGGCCATAGCGCCGGCAATAGCCTTGTGCAGGCGCTGACGCTCAGACTTCGGCATTAATCGATAGAGATTCCCGGCCTGAGTGTAGTCGTCATTTCCGTCCCGATGGTTGTATCTGTCCGCATCGCCCGAAATCTTCAGCGGCGGCTCCTTGAAACGAGAATCTTCGGTCGGGCCGGCAAAGCTGTTCGGTTCATAATTCACATCGCCTCTGTAATTGCCATCGAAGCGCATTTGACCATCGCGATAATACGTGTTTACCTCGATCCGGGGACGATTTACCGGAAGACTCTCATAATTTACGCCGAGGCGATAGCGATGGGCATCAGCATACGAGATGATCCGGAACTGGAGCATCTTGTCAGGGCTCTGTCCGATTCCCGGAACAACATTGGCAGGCGAAAACGCTGATTGCTCAACCTCTGCGAAGTAGTTCTCAGGATTGCGATTGAGTTCGAGTACGCCAACATCGATGAGCGGAAATTCACCGTGCGGCCACACTTTGGTTAGATCGAACGGATTATAGGAGGTCTCCTCTGCCTGCTTCTCAGTCATCACCTGAATCTTGAAATTCCATTTCGGGAAATCTTTCTTCTGAATAGCCTCGAACAGGTCTCTCTGATGACTCTCCCTGTCCTTGGCGATGATCGCATCCGACTCCTGGCCAGTCATGCACTCGATGCCTTGCGCGGTTTTGAAATGGAATTTAACCCAGAATCGCTCGTTATTGCTATTGATGAAACTGTATGTGTGGCTTCCGTACCCGTTTACGTGGCGGTAGCTGCGCGGAAGTCCCCTGTCGGAAAAGAGGATTGTAACCTGGTGCATGCTCTCAGGTGATTGCGACCAGAAGTCCCACTGCGCGGTGTTACTCCTCAAGTTGGACTTCGGATCCCTCTTCTGAGTATGGATGAAGTCAGGAAATTTGTACGGATCTCTGATGAAGAACACGGGGGTGTTATTCCCCACCAAATCCCAGTTTCCCTCATCGGTATAAAATTTCAGTGCAAATCCGCGCACATCACGTTCGGCATCCGCCGCTCCTCGCTCGCCGGCAACTGTCGAAAACCGCAGGAAGCACTCAGTCTTCTTCCCGACCTTCGAGAAAATGCTCGCTTTCGTGTACTTCGTTATATCCTTGGTGACAGTTAGGGTGCCGTAAGCACCCGAACCTTTGGCATGCACAACCCGCTCCGGTATTCGCTCCCGATTGAAATGCGCATGTTTCTCGAACAACTGCCAGTCCTGAACCAATAGCGGTCCGTGCGGCCCGGCTGTCATCGCATTCTGATTATCGCCGACAGGAATGCCGGCAGCAGTCGTCAATTGCTTCTTCTTCTTGACCATTATTACCTCCTTGTTTCATTAATCTACAGAACATACCAATCATAATCAAAGTTGCTGGAATAAGACCTGATCTATGTATGAATATGCCACAAACTCACGACAAAATAACTATCTCTTCTTCCTCAGCTTACCGCGCATGATAACCTGATATTCATGAACCTCGAATTCCCTGAGCTTTTCCTCTCCTGACACAGATATCGAATTCCAAGGGATATCATAGATGACACCCGTCTCCTCATCCATAAAATGGTGATGGCTCTCGATATTTGGATCGAATACAACCGTACCTTCCTTCAACAGTTGCGTTCTCAGAAGTCCTCTCTCTACCAGCAGATTGAGTGTGTTGTAGACCGTGGCTCGTGATACAGTCGGACACTTCTTTCTCGCAAACTTAAGCACATCGTCCGCGGAGGGATGGGCTTTGCTTTTCAGCACATACTCAACAACCGCGATCCTCTGCGGAGTCGGTTGAATATCACACTGGCGCAGTATCGAGATAGCTTTCTCCACAGGGATAAGATAATGTCTTATTTTAGACATTGTCAAGAGCTTTCTTCTACGGAGCCTCGGTATCAGTAAATCAAATATGTCTAACCCTCTGTAAGCTCCTCTCAAGCACTCACAGGAGCTGTGCTCCTGTGAGTGCTACAGGAAACAGCGCAGAGGCACAGGCACTGCGCTCACCATAATCGATCTTACCCCTTGCAAACAGCACTCTGCCACAACTGATGTCAGATAAAACATATCTGCTTTAATAGACCAAAGACACTCTCTCCCCTGCATTGTATTATAGCGAGCAATTCCCACTTGCCTTTATTAAGCCGACATATTAGTATGCTTACGCAAATGTAGAACTGAGCACACGGAAAGAATCATGGCAATCATAAGTATTGTAAGCGGATCCTACTGTAACGGAGACAGAATAACCGCAGAACTCTGCAAGCAACTCGGATACAGGCACGTCGATCGGGAGCTGCTGGAAGAGACTTCGCGGCGATACAACGTTAGCGCCGACAAATTGCATGCCATCCTGGCAGAATCGGGTGCCGCGGCAGGTCGTCAGGATCGAGGTCGCTACAAGCTGCTCGCATACATTGAAGCCACTCTGGGGGAGATGATACAGAATGACGAGTTGGTTATCGGCGGTTGTTTTGTCTATCTGGTGCCGAGCAATATCGCGCATGTCCTGAGGGTCTGCATAATCGCGGACCAGCATTATCGAGTCAGCCAAGCGGTGGCAGAAGACGGACTGTCAGATTCGGATGCGGTCAAGAGGATCAAAGAGTTTGATCAGATGCTATCCGGGTGTTCCGCCCTCTTTCACAACAAGCAGGCCTATGACAAGAGTCTGTTCGACATGGTTATTCCCGTGGACAAGCTTTCCCTCGACGAAGCTGTTCGGATGATAGCAGATCAGGCGCGATCTGATGCAATCAGGACAACCGATTGGTCCAAAGCAGCCGCGGCAGATTTCCTGCTTGGCTCTACTGTCAAAGTTGCCATGGCCGAGGATGGCCAGATGGTTGATGTCTTTGCCGAGAATGGTCATGTGGTCATCGGTATCAACCAGCAGGTCCTTCTCATGAAGCGCCTCGAGGAGAAACTGAAGCGAATCGCTTTGTCGGTTCCCGGAGTTACCGACGTTACGACCAAGCTCGGGACGAAATTCAGCACAACCGTAGTAAATCCATGGGAGGACATTGATGTCCCCCCCAAGATTCTACTCGTCGATGATGAAGTGGAGTTTGTCGAGACTTTGTCCGAGCGGTTGAAGACGCGGAACCTGGAATCAGCGATAGCCTACGATGGTGAGCAGGCATTGGAACGGATTGAAGTCGAGATTCCGGATGTGATAGTGCTCGATCTCAGAATGCCCGGGATTGACGGCATCGAAACACTCAGACGCATCAAGCGAACCAATCCTTCAATAGAAGTGATCATTCTGACGGGGCACGGCACTGACAATGAGAAGTCAGCGGCGGAGGAGCTCGGCGCATTCGCCTATCTGCGCAAACCAGTAAATGTTAACGATTTGGCGCAGATAATGAAGGAAGCATATGCACATCGTAAACGCGGGCAGTAGACGGAGCCTTAGATCTAAGTCATTCTTGAGCGCCTCGCAATTGGAGCAGCTATACTATGGCTGAACTGGAGCCTAAATCACTGCACACGCAGTCGTCGGCCACCCAGACGCGTCTTCCTCGATACCGCGCACTTCAACGCAATCTGATTCTGATTCCATTTCTTGCAGCTTTGATACCGCTCGTCATTATGGCAGGCATCAACTACAGACAGGACACGTCAGCCTATCGTGCTGAAAGCCGCTATACGATTTCACGGCTTCTCTCCAATGCTAAGCGAGGCCTGCAATTCGCAATTGAGGAACGCAGGGCGGTTCTATCGCTGATCGCCAGAGGACGCACCAGAGAAGAATTGAGCGACGAGGCGCGCTTGATGGCGATTCTCCGGGATCTTAGAGAGTCATTCGGCGATTTTGTAGATCTCGGCATTATCGACAGCGACGGGAATCAGGCATTTTACGCCGGACCATACGAACTGCAGGGAGCTAATTACAAAGAGCAATCGTGGTTTCACGAAGTATCGCTACGGGGTGTCTATGTGAGCGATGTGTTCATGGGATATCGAAATCTTCCTCACTTCGTTATCGCCATCGCACGTGAAGCCACTGAGAGCGACTTCTACATCCTGAGGGCGACGATCGATACCGAGTTGCTCATGCGGCAGATCTACGCGCTTGACCTCGATGAGAACTCCGATGCGTTCGTCGTCAACAGTCGCGGCATACTTCAGACAGTATCAGCTTTTTTCGGCAATGTACTCGACAGCCTCGATCTGACGATTCCTCCGCACGTCCGTGAGCGAGAATCAATCAGCGAATATTCGCAGACAGGTGGTTTGGAATTGGCCACCGGTTTTGCGTATGTTGAAGGCACTCCATTCGTACTCGTTGCAGCCACGCGCCGTCAGCCGGCGCTCCAACACTGGCTGTACCGTCGGTCCGATGTTATCTGGTTTCTGATGATCAGCGTCGCAGGCATTCTCGTCGCTGTCTCCCTGCGATCCAGGGGAATTGTGAATCATTTGCGTGAATCGGATGCCCGCCGCGCGAAGGTGTTCCACAACATCGAATACACGAACAAGATGGCAACCCTGGGACGGCTTGCTGCCGGTGTAGCACATGAAATCAACAATCCGCTCGCGATTATTAACGAGAAGGCAGGCCTGATAAAAGATATGGCAATGAACTATCCCGATTTCCCACACAAGGAAAAAATCCTGACTGTGGTCGATTCCATCGGGACATCGGTCGAGCGCTGCAGCAGAGTCACCCGTCGTCTTCTCGGTTTCGGCAGAAGGATGGAAGTCACCAAGGAACGTATTGATTTGGGGATACTCATTAAAGATGTCCTTGAATTTCAGAGGACTGAAGCCTCGCATCGCAGTATCACGATTGATGTCTTAGTCGATGACGATGTTCAGCACATAGAGAGTGATCGAGGTCAGTTGCAGCAGGTGTTCCTCAACATAATTAGCAATGCCTATGCTGCGGTTGAAGACGGCGGCAAGATAGATATCAGGATCAGCCAGCCGAACACAAATGAGGTTACGGTAACGATATCAGACGATGGCCACGGAATCGCTGAAGACGATCTGAAAAGCATCTTCGAGCCTTTCTTCTCGACCAAAGGAGAAGCCGGCACCGGCCTTGGGCTCTCTATCACTCGAGATATCATAGAGAAGCTCGGAGGTCTGATCGAGGTAGCGAGCGCCGTGGGACAGGGCACCAAAATTACCGTTAACTTGCCATTGGAAAAAGTTGTCTGAGGAGAGCCAACATGAGTAATATCAGAGTCCTGCTGGTAGATGATGAGGAGGAGTTGGTTTCTACTCTGGCAGAACGGTTGGAGTTCAGGGGGATTTCGGCTGCTTATGCGATCGACGGAAAATCCGCTCTTAAGATGCTCCGGGATACCGACTTCGACGTAATCGTTATCGACATGAAACTACCCGGTATGTCGGGAGATGACCTTCTGAATACAGTGAATCTGTCGTACCCCGGATTACCTGCATTGATGGTCACGGGGCACGGTTCGGTCGAGCAGGGTGAATACCGCAAGCCGGACGGTGCATACGATTTCCTGCTCAAGCCGGTAGACATCTCACTGCTGATTACGAAAATCAAAGAGGCAATTGCAGCTCATGAAAGCTGACAACGAAAGCGCGGACTCTGACGAGAAGGGCTGTTATCAAAGCCTTGCTTTCTGCGGGAAGATCACGGCTTCGGTTACGCATGAATTGAACAATGTGCTCGGTACTATTGATCAAGTGAATGGTCTCATCGAAGATTTGATCGAATTCGGGACTACAGATCCCGAGGCCCTTTCGGATAAGCTGCGACTGGTCTCCGACAAAATCACAAAGCAGATTGAACGAGGTTCTCGGCTTATCGATCGACTCAACGCGTTTGCCCACATGAGCGATCATGGCATCGGTGCATGTGATGTCAAAGTGCTTGTCGAGAATGTTACGGTGTTGGCTCAGAGGCTGACCGGACTGCGCAAAGTTGGATTGCAGGCTTCATTGCCGGATGACGATGTCACAATTGTCACGAGTCCTTTTCACTTCGCCCAGATGTATTTCGTTGTCATATGTCGAATACTCGACGTTGCAATGCCGGACACGGTGATTGAAGTCCGCCTATCAGAAGCTGATGAGTCTGCTCTTATTGAGGTCTCCGCTCAGAGTCAGGAGAATGATAAGAGGGTCTCTGAGGATATCGATATAAAGGTGCTGACCCGGCATCTCTCTGCAGAAATCGAAGAGTCGTGCACCGAAGGACATCTTGACATTAGACTCAGATTTCCGCAGAGGATATAGGATCAAGGTCTGTGAAATGGATAGATGCTGGTATGGATAATGTGAGTTATTTCTGGAGTAGATGACGTCATGCCAAAGACGCAAGTGTTGATTGTTGATGACGAGGAAGACTTCGCCAATGCACTGGCCGAAAGAATGACGAATCGTGGATTGACGGCCGACGTTGCATTCAGCGGGGACAGAGCACTGGAATTGGTCGAGTCTAAACCGTACGATGCGGTGGTCCTGGATCTTGCCATGCCGGGAATGGATGGCATAGAAACTCTCAAGCGAATGCTGGCCATCAATGCCGATCTTCAGGTTATCATTCTAACCGGCAGAGCAACCGTCACTCAGGGAGTGGAGGCGGTGAAGGAGGGAGCTTTCGAATTTCTCGAGAAGCCGGTGCGTATTGATACTCTGGTGGACAAGATCAATGTCGCAAAGTCTCGCAAGTCTACCCTCACCGAGGAGAGACTTAACGAGATGATTGACGAAATCACGAAGCGCAGGGGCTGGTGATTAGGCCTTGGGAACTCTAAGGTTTCCTTTGGTGCTCGTCCAGGGCAGAATTTATGTACGGATGTAGCTGCGTTTCAGATACAATGGGCATTCCCGGACAATGCTGACAAACCTATCAGAACTGGAAGTCATTCAAGTCATGACTGTGGCTCTTTAGATATAGACGGCAGGTACGGATTTGATGTTGAAGTTGATCAGCAGGATATTTCCCTTTCTCAGTTGGTTCGAAAACTACACAGGCGGTGACGCACGTCGGGATGTAATCGGCGGCATGACTGTCGCGCTTGTGCTGATCCCTCAATCGATGGCATACGCACAACTGGCGGGCCTGCCTGCCTACTATGGACTCTATGCCGCTTTCCTTCCGCCTGTTGTTGCAGCTCTCTTCGGGTCGAGCAGACAGCTCGCTACCGGCCCTGTGGCCGTCGTGTCGCTCATGACAGCGACCGCTCTCGAACCGCTTGCAACCGCCGGCAGCGAGTCATTCATAGCTTATGCTATCATGCTTGCGCTCTTTGTTGGGATATTCCAGTTCCTGCTCGGAGCATTCAAACTCGGTTTAGTAGTCAATTTTCTGTCGCATCCGGTCGTAAGCGGTTTCACAAATGCTGCCGCACTGATCATCGCGACCTCTCAATTATCGAAATTATTCGGAGTAACGGTGGACAGCGCGGAGCATCATTATGAGACGATCTACAATGTGTTCCGCGAAGCTCTGTTCTACACACACTGGCCCACACTCGCCCTGGCGGTTCTCGCTTTCGCGATCATGTACGTAATGCGGAGATTCGTGCCGCGTCTCCCGAATGTACTCGTCGCGGTACTGATCACAACATTAGTCTCATGGTCAACCGGGTTCGAGCATTCCGCTTCGATATCACTGGATCAGATCGCCTCGACTCGAGTCCGAAGTGTTCTGGATGAATTCAATGGCAGCACTTCCATGCTTGAGACAAAGACTGCGGAGCGCGTCGCGCGTCGCACAAAGCATGATGATCTTCTTCGATCAAGAGATGAGATAGACTTAGAGGTTCTCGACATTGAACATCAGATAGCAATCCTCGATGCAGAAATCGCACAGGCAAAAGGGCAAATCGCTGCTGAGCGCGGGTGGCTCAGACGGTGTCTTCTGGAGGAAAATACCGACTCGCTCGGGCGCACGATCTATCTGGAAAGGTCGGAAGAATCGTCTTCGCGCGGTGCTGATGGGAGCTGCTGGCGTTTCAGGATTAGTAATGGCCGACTAGATCTCAACAAGATTACCCTTGCAGGCGGCGGCGCGGTAGTCGGAACGATACCGCAGGGACTTCCCGACTTCAAGGCTCCCAGAATTGATTTCTCAGTGGCTTTCGATCTTCTCCCAATAGCCGTGGTCATCTCTCTGCTGGGATTCATGGAGGCGATATCGATTGCCAAAGCGATGGCTGCAAGAACCGGACAGAGACTCAATGCCAATCAGGAACTGATGGGACAAGGACTGGCAAATATAATAGGATCATTCAGCCAGAGTTATGCCGTCTCCGGATCATTCTCCAGGTCTGCCGTCAACATTCAGGCAGGCGCAGTAACAGGAGTATCCAATGCTGTCAGCAGTCTGGTCGTGGTGATTGTGCTGCTGTTCTTCACGCCGCTTCTCTATCATCTGCCGCAATCGGTGCTTGCAGCGATCATCATGATGGCGGTGGTCGGACTGATCAATGTAAAATCCTTTATCCACGCCTGGCGTGCTCAGAAGTACGATGGCGCCATCGGTGTCACGACATTCATCTTCACGCTGACATTCGCTCCTCATCTCGACCGGGGAATCATGGTTGGAGTGGTCCTGTCACTCCTGCTCTATCTGGTACGGAACATGAAACCGGCTATTGCAATGCTATCGTTGCATCCAGACGGCACATACAGGAATCGCAGACGGTTTGGCTTGAAACAGTGCCCATATGTGGCCGTCATCAGGTATGCCGGTTCGCTCATCTTCTCCAATGTCGACTATCTTGACAGCCAGGTGCTTGATGCCGTGCGCAGCATGCCCAAACTCAATCATGTGCTTATAGTAGGCAACGGAATGAATGAGATCGATGCTTCAGGTGTCGATGCCCTGTCGGTACTTATTGATCGACTGCATGGTCAGGGACTGCAGTTCTCGATCAGCGGTTTCAATGACAATGTTCTCGATGTGCTCAATAGAACCGGACTCGTTGCAAAAATCGGTGAGAACAATATCTACCGCAATGTCTCACGAGCGGTAGATGGTATATGGGAAAGGGCGCACGCCAATGTCGAAGAAGAAGACTGCCCTATCCGCGTGAGCCCGATGATACCGTTCGAGGTATCAGCCAAGACGAAACAAGCATTGATGAAGAAGTTCCTGTCCAAGCCGGACAACCAATCTTCGATTGATGCACACAACAAAGACAATAACACGCCCGAAAGCCTCTGATAGAGGCGAATGCTCTACTACTCACTCCGGGACAGGGTCGTAGAATCTGCATTTTCATACTGTGCAGTTGTGTGATGATTCGCTACCAGTTCAGGTTTTCCAGCGCGGATCGCAGATCGCCGGATGTCCTGAATCGTTCGCGGATAAGCGTGTGCTTTCTGCCAAGCACGATTTGACGAATCTCGGAGCCGGTCCTGGTATAGCCCGCCTTGTCCCCTATCATTTCGTACAGCAACGAGACAAGATCGTAGACATCAGCCTGAACCTTCTGTCTGGACGGCCTGCCGAGATCAAAGAAGTCGAGCAGATGGATCTCGAATCCGATGCCTTGCCTGTTGATCATGATGTTGTCCGAGTGGATGTCGCCGTGATACTCCCCCAATGCGTGAATCTGTTCTATACCGGATACCACGGCATACAACACATGAAGAGCTTCGAATGATGACAGCCTCTTCCCTCTCTGTTGTCCGAGAAACGTGGACAGCATTATGCCTTCGACGAAATCCGATATCATCACGTCGACCGACTTTCCACTCATCCGGACTGTATCTCTGTGGTGGTATTGGGTCACGATATCGCAGGACCTGAGTTTGAACATCTTCCGCGCATATCTGCGCAGGCTGCTGTCGCTGACCCGCGGCCGGTCATAGAAAATCTTGGCCGCTCGAGGAATACCGGTGCTGCGTTCTTCGATTTTGTAGACTTCCCCCTCCCAGCCATTGCCGAGGAATTCGACAACCTCATAGTTCTTACCCAAGATTCGACCGGGACTGAGGCGTGGAAGCGCCTTCATGATTCGCACCCCGATTCGCTCTCTGACTTGTCCTTTACCGAGACGTGAAGAGAGGGAGCCTTGCCTGCCTTGTCCTGGCCCATATATACAGTCCTGTGCGGGAATGGTATCTCAATATTACGTTCGTCGAATGCAGCCTTGAGGCGTCGAAAAAATTCCCGCTTCACTTTGAACTGTCTCGATGGCTGCACTTTGATGCGAGCTTTCACTACAAGGGCGGAATCGCCAAAATCATCAAGGCCCATTATGTCGATAGGCTCCAGAATCAACTTACTGAATTGTTCATCTTTCCTAAGCTTCTCAGCCACCAGTTCCATAACCTCGAAGATTTCGTCAAGGTCTTCGCGGTATGCAACGCCGATATGCATCAGGCAGTAAGAGTAGACCTTGCTCATGTTGGTAACAACACCTATCTGGCTGTTCGGTATGAAATGGACATTCCCATCGATATTGCGCAAGACTGTCTGCCTCAGATTGACTCTCTCCACCGTGCCCCATTTTCCGGCCACTTCCACGACATCTCCGACCCGAATCTCATCGTCAAGCATGATGAAGAATCCATTCGTGACATCTTGCACCAGATGCTGTGCGCCGAAGCCAACAGCAATGCCAATCACCCCGGCTGCTGCCAACAGAGGTCCCAGTTTAATGCCGAATTGATCGAGCAGCAGCATCGCAGCCATGAATAGAATCGAAATGCCGAGAATATACTTACACATAGCCCCCAAAGTCTCCGCCCGCTTATGTAACTCCCGGTCATCATGTCGACCCTTGTAGACTGAGATCATATGATTCATAATCACTCTGGTCATAATCAGTGAAATGATTGTGAGCAGCGTAATTATTGCGACACTTAGTCCTCGCTCACTCAGCCAGTTGACAGCATTCTGCCATATATCAGCCATATCATATCTCCCATGTCAATGAGTGACTATATTGCCCAGATGATCTACAGCCATTTCCTTTTTCTGAAATACATGACAAGTCCTCCTCCAACTGCGAGCGCAACCAGCCAGAATAGCAGGTAACCGTATTTCAGGCCAAGCTCCGGCATGTTAAAGGGACTGACCGATGTATCGAAGTTCATGCCATAAATCCCGGCCAGGAAACCGAGCGGAATGAAAATAGTGGCAATGATCGTCAGGACTTTCATGACTTCATTCATGCGATTGCTGATGCTTGACAGGTATATATCCAGAAGCCCCGATACCATATCGCGAAATGTCTCGACGGTATCGATGACCTGTACGACATGTTCGTATAAATCGCGAACGTACGGTTTCGTATAGTCATGAATCAACGACGATTCCGATCTTTCAAGACCGCCGACAACTTCCCGGAGAGGCCAGACGCGCCGCCTCATCCCAAGCAATTCCCTCTTCATCTCATGGATTGTCTCGATGTCCTCCCGCTTCGGGTTCGTGACAAGATCCTCTTCAAGAGCTTCGATTTTCTCTCCATCGTTTTCCAACACGATAAAATAGTGATCGATGACAGCATCCATCAGCGCGTATGCGAGATAATCCGTTCCGAGGAATCTGACTCTCGGGACAGTCTTTTCGATCCTCTTTCTCACATGATCAAAAACATCGCCTTCCCTTTCCTGAAACGATATCAGATAGTTGGCCCCGAATACAAGACTTACCTGCTCTGAGACAAGCTCTCCACTCTTGGTGTCATGGTACAACATCTTCAAAACAATGAAAATATGGTTGTCAGCTTCTTCAATCTTCGGGCGCTGCCCGGTGTTAGCGATATCCTCGAGAATCAGATCATGCAATCCGAAATGCTGGCCGAGCTTGGCGATCAGCTCAACATCGTGCAGGCCACATATGTCAATCCATGTAAAAGATGATGTGTCTTTATACTGAAAGCATTCCTCGATGGTCTTGAGCTCAAGCGTCTTGTGGTTCGTCTGGTCGTAGTCTATAACGCTGATCTTGACTGTCTCAATCTTCCTCTCGCCTATGTGGACTACGGACCCCGGCTTGAGGCCGATCTTCTTCGAGAATTTCTTTATGTGTTTGACCATGACTCACTCCTGAGCACGTGATGATTAGCCATCTACGAAAAATGACGGCCGGAGAGCTCAAATGCAAGTTAAAACCGATTAGGATCTCTGAATGAAGGGCAGATTTCTATCGAGCAGCAAGATCAACAGGAGATCGTCGGTGGAACAGAGCATGTGCTTGTCATTGAGAAAGGAATTGGACCGAGTGATGGAGACTGCAACCGCGATGCGTTTGAGGCGTATGTATGTCACCCGGTACTGCAGTCAGCATAACAATGCGCTCCCGCAGCTAAGCTAATCTGCGCAGAGAATAAGTCAACTTGAGTATCGAGGTTTAACCGCGCACATACACGTGCGATTCCTCGCCGGTAATTGGCTAAGGGAGGATTGGGGAGATTTTGTGAAATCAAACAGTCTTGCTTATTTCCTCTCCAACTTATATCCGTCTTCGATCTTATCCGCCCGGATAACCGTTTCTGAGTCGACGTTGACGACTTTGGGTAGCGGCTTGATGAATTTCTGTCTGAGGCTGTATGTGTAAGCTCCCTGTGTCGGAATCATCAAGACATCGCCTCGCTCAATTCCGTCGCCGAAGTAGGAGTATCCCCAGATGTCGTGAGGAGTGCAGAGAGAGCCATAGACTGCGCATTGCTTCTCTTCAAGCGATGGCCGGGTCAGATTGATGACGGGGAAGTAGTCGGTTTCGAATCTTTCCCATCCGATAGCATTTGTTCCGCCATCGGTAATCACAATATCGTCCGCTTTCTTATCTACAACGGTCAGCAGAATGTGCATTGTGTCATTGCAGAGCCACCTTCCCGGTTCGGTATAGATGGCGCACTGCACATGGGGGAAGATGTCTGCGCGCACAGAGCTTCCGATCTGGGCGGCGAATTCCTCAATCGGAGTGCTCGACAGCCTGTAATGACGATTATTAGAAGGCCATGCGTCGGAGTCGATCGCTTGCCTCAGATGTCCCTCGGGAGTGCCTGGTTCCTGCAACCACTCACCCTGGGCAGGCCAGTAGCCACCGCCGATGTCTATGAATTTGATACTCGACAAGTGCCGCTGATCAAGCTTGCTCAGGCAATCTCCGAGGCGCGACATGAAACTAACCTGTTTTTCGGGTGTCAGATTCCAACTTGTGTGAAATTGAAGTCCGGCGAATGCCACATGTTCACAGCCTTTCGCCCTGAGAATGTACTTCTTCAGTTCTGACAGGGGGATTCCGAATTTGCGCCAGAGTCCGTGCTCTTGTGAAGTGACACGAACGCCAGCGAGGATTCTCACGTTGGCTGCTGTGGCAACTCTGTTGAGCCGGTCGAGTTCACCGAAACTGTCAATGAGGACTGTGACGCGCTGCTGATATTTCACCGCAAGGCTGAGCTCTTCGTCGGTTTTGCCCGGGCCGCTGAATATTATACTATTGCTCCCGCAGGAAACCGCAAGCTCCAGTTCGCTGCCACTAGAAACATCAAGACCGAGTCCCGCAGTGAGGGCCGCCTGCACGACGCCGGGATAGTTGTTGCTTTTGACGGCATAGAAGAATCGGACATCGGGAAGCACTCCCCGGAATGCTGAAGTCAGTTGTTCGGCACGTTCGAGGAATCTCTCCTTCTCGAAGGCATACAGCGGCGAACCGTGCGACTTGCAGAGCGATAGAAACTCATCGCTTCTGCTCGTGAACTTCCTGACGAATGATTTGAGCTCGGTTGTTTGCAGTTCCGGAGTCCGCCTGGTGATAACTTCCGAGGCTTGCTTCAGGATGCTTTCGGTGTTTTCCATTGCTCTTCTTCCATTTTCACGGTTAGTTTGGCGGCTATTTCGCCGCATTCGCATGCCACGCTGTTGAGGCTTCGGGGCCTGAAAATCACATGTCCGAGAATACGAGAGTCGTAATCATCAGGCGGCAGGCAGACCCTGTGGCCTATGCCGTGCTTGAAGCCGCACTCCAATACCCTATTGTCCTGCAGGATCGAGTAATGGTCCAGTTCAGCGATAGTCCCGTTCCTGTCGGCGATTAATCTCAGGCCGACCAGAGGAGTCCATGTTGCCGAGTCAGGAAATGCTACCTGCTTGCCTTCGGCAAAATCAAGAGCGAATCCTATTATATCGAACCCTCCACTCGCAAGAAGAAGCTCCGGCAGACAGTCTCCACCGGGCCTCGGTGAGAGTTCAATCAGAACGACTTCACCGTCGCGGACGATGAAATCCAGCATGCAGATTGACCTGGCCAAGCCTGTTGCTTGAGCCGCAGTGTGCAACTGATCGAGAAACCCGGCGCAGTCAATTCCGCCGGGGATATCCGCAGGTATAACGTAACCTGTTGTTGTCCCGAAAATCTGATCCGGTGAAATAATTTTCCTTGCTATTCGAATGAGATGGATTGAGTCACCATCGATCACAAAATCACAACTGTATTCATCTCCACGTATGTACTCCTCGATCATGAATGCCCTTCGCGGTCCCGGCGATATCTGCTCCGGACTGGAATCAGAATACATACGTCTGTCGGAGTGTTCAGCGAGTCGCTCGCGCATAAGTGAGAATGCACTGCTGCAGTCGCTACTCTCATCGCATTTCAGAACCAGCTCGCTTCCGCTGCCGGTGAGAGGCTTGATTACAGATGGATAACCGGTTGATTCATGAAAATCGACTGCTTCAGATTCACTCGAAACAAGAGCTGCTCTGGGGCAGAGCAGACCGGCTTCATACCAAGCCTTGTGCGTTTCGTACTTGTTGCGGCAGACAGCCACAGCATGAGTCGACGGGTATGGCAGATCAAGCTTCTCCGCAAGGTATGCCGCAAGACTGAGAGATTCGCAATCAAAGCAAGCTATGCCTGATGCAATCATGCCATTTGCGGCGAGGTACGTCTTCAGCTCAACGAGAGCACCATCACGATCAGACAGATCGCTTTGCACCTCGTCGACGACGAATTGCTCCCTGCCGACCCAGTGCACGCTCGCAGAGTCGTTCAGGAAGATAGCCCGTTGCGGAAACCTGTGCCGGATAATCGACACATAGTCGGGAGTGGTCCCGACGACTACTATCCGCCTATCCGGCATAACCTACCTTTCGCGTTTCTGCACGTCTGCTGACCTGAATCGGAGCAGTACCGCATAGCGCATACAATGGGCGAGGACTCAGGTGGAACATCGGTTTCCATGAAAACTCGCCGCAGAGAAAGTCAACTTGCTCAAAGCGCTGCCGGCAGGCCCATTGCATGTGATGCATGTTGATGAGCTTTGCCACTCCGGGGTAGTCGGCATCGGTACCGCCGGCCACGAGAACATAGGCACCATTGAATATGCAACCGACATCCACGGCCGCCGGCTTCTCATCAATTACTACAGTCGTGATCCTCAGCCAGCCTCGTTCGTGAAGCAGGGCTACCATCTCCCGGAAGCTCTCCCTGAAGCGGATATCATGAAAGTAGGAGCGCTCTTCGAAGCGATTGAGATTCATGCTCATCAGCACATCGACATCAGACAGATTATCGTAACGGAATTGGGCACCCTTCGCTTCGAGATCGGAGATGGTCTGACTGATCCGCCGGAACGATTTGCTCGAGAACTGGCTATAGTAGTTCTCGATCTTGAAATCGTGCTGGGGCGGAAGAAACAGATACCCGACCTCATCGACATCCATCTGCCACTCATGCAGCGTATCTATGCTATTCAGGTAGCGAAGGTGATAACTTCCGGGACACCCCGCAAAGAGAGCTTCAAGAATGCTCTCATTCTCCGCATAGATCCTGTTCTGCTCAATCCATGTCTTCCCGTCCCAGGTCTCTCCGGGAAAGTATCCGTACGTCTGATCTTCCTCAATCCAACTAAGCGGAAGCAGGCCCCTGACTCGTCCATCCTCTTCCGCAGCAATGAAAAGCCGTTGCCTGTTGTAGTTCCGGTCAAAGCATTCCCGAACATCCCAGAAGTCCCAGATCGATGTCTGCGGCATCACGGCATTCCACAAGCGTTTGCAGTCGTCGTAACCGGAATAGGAGCGTATCTCTAACATGGGTTACTTCCTGAGATTCGTATGAGTGATGCAATAAGTTCCGCCGAAGAACTTCCTCGCGAATTCAGCTACTACATCTCTGTCGTACGCCTTGCAACTGAACACATCGAGATACGTCGTGTTCGTCTGATTTGCAAAATGAGCCGATATCAGAGAAGTCTCTATCAGCTGCACCATCGAGTATCCCGACACGCGCTCGTCCTCCCCGAAATGCACAACCAGAGTCTCACCGAACCGCTTCATTTGTATGAGATCGCAAAGCTCGGCTACGAACTGCTTGATCTTCTCAGCATCGCGGATGGTGTCGGGATTGCAATCATAGATATCTATGCTCGATGCAATTCCCCATACAGCCTGATCCACCGCCTCATTAACAAGGCATTTTGTTTTCACCTTTGTTCTCCCCTAATAGAACGTTGAAGGTTTTGGCAACTGAGTTGCCTATTCAATTGAAAAGGGTAATCAACTACTCTGATCGCTACCTGTAGCTACCATTGCCCGAGATGTCGTCTCCGTTATGAATCGGGCAAGGCCAGCTACCATCGCACCTCGCAAACCACGAAATGTTTCGTCTATATTCTCCTCTTCTGAAGAGATGGCAGCAAATGAATAGTATCCCGAGAGGAAACCGGCTATCGCGAAAGCGATTCTTCGGAGCGCCGGCTTGGGAACGCGATGCTGGATCGCGGAGCCAATTAGAGATTCTATTCGTTCCAGATATTCAAAAAAAGGTGTCTCTATTCCGGAATAACCTTCCTGCAACATCAGGTCAGCTCTGCCCTGATAGTAGAGCACGAAATCTTCCCAACGATTGCTGAAGAACAACATGTGAGCATCTATCAATGAATCAAGGAGTTCAGTAAGGTCCGTGATGCCGGTACACTTCCTGTCGATGGCTTCATCGAGTTCTCCAAGGGTGCTTTTTATCATCGCGCGCACAAGACGCTCCTTCGTGCCGAAGTGATAGTAGAACGTGCCTTTGCCGACATCAGCCCGCTCAGTGATATCATCAATTCGAGTCAAATCGAGACCCTTCTCAGCAAATATTGCACTGGCAGCATCAACCAGCTTCTGCCTGGTCTTGCTAACCCGTTTCTGCTGACGCGTTTGTCCCGATTTTGCGTCTTTCTTTACCATAAAACCGACCAATCCATCACTACCGACCGATCCCTTATAACCGACTGATTCATCATTTCCGACTATATCGTCAGTTTAGACACATAAGTCAAGCAAAATGTTCCGAATTCCTTGAATTATTTTTACAATGGAAATTTCTGATGTCGTTCCGTCCGAACAACATATGTGGATAACACTAACGTGCATACGAATTTACCACGTTAAGAATCTGGAGAGGCTGCTGTCAGTCGAATATTACCGTCAAGCGCAGCGATCGTACCGTAGCCACCTTCATCCAATCGATGGTCCGTGCATACTCGGGATCGCTCACTGTTCTGGTGTAGAATGAATTGAAGAGTGTCCTGAACACATCGGCACCCTCCTGGAAAAACGGCCTCCTCTCGGGATAGAGAAGCGCTATGGTAGTATGAGATATATTCAAAAGTTGTGGATAGAATAGAATGAGCGTATCCTCTTAATAGTAAACAAGAGAACTCGGGTTTATCCGAGCAGGAGGACACGCTCATGAGGAATAGTAATGTAAGTAATTTGGAAAGTCGAGTGGAAAA
>JAHJOQ010000067.1 GCA_018820315.1 Candidatus Zixiibacteriota bacterium
ACTTACATTACTATTCCTCATGAGCGTGTCCTCCTGCTCGGATAAACCCGAGTTCTCTTGTTTACTATTAAGAGGATACGCTCATTCTATTCTATCCACAACTTTTGAATATATCTCTCGAATCCATGACGATAGGTCTCAGATGAAACTCACTTAGTAGGTTATGGAAGTTCTCAGGATTTACTTGCTCCGGCAGCACAAACCCGCACTTCAAGCCCAAAATTCCTTCGTCCTTCTCTCTAGTATTTGCGGATCGCTCGAACATATGGCGTCGGGCCTGGAATTCCTCCTTGTTTGTCAGGTAGAGATTTGCTGTTTCTACGGCGGGGCTAAACTTATCCTCCAACACGGGCAAATCGTCATGGTACTTGGTCTTGAAACGCTTGTCGCTATTGGCATATCCGTCATAGTCAAGGATGAAATGCCAGATCGGAAAGTCCTGTTTCTTTCCCACATCATCGGCCTGCTTCTTGCGAAGAAACAGAACATACGTCTTCTCTTTTGTGTAAGGCGCAAAGGCGAATTTGGTCAGAGAAACGGTCGCTATCACGTCTGTTGCTTCGAGCAGCTTTATTCTGAACCGCTCCCTTGTTGGCGCTTCAAGTGCACCATCATTCAGCACAATCGCGATCTCACCCCCGTACTTCGTGGACTCTATTACTCGTTCGACAAAGAGCATTTCCATTCTGCGCTCGTTGGTGAAAGCAAAGTCACTGATGTTTGCCTCGCCCTCGTACTTCCCCATGGGGGGGTTCGTCAGTACATAATCAAATGTATTCTCGGTCCAGCCATATTCGTCGTTCCATGAGATCAGAGAATCGTTCTCGTGAATGTGAATGTGTCCATCGCCAACCAAGAACATGTTTAATTTGGTTCGCGCGACGGACTTATCGACATTATCATATCCCCAGAAAGTCCTCTCTTTGAGATCATCAAGTACATGTCTGTTGAGCCGACCGTTTGTTGAATAGTTGATATGAAGAGCTTTATAGGCCTCCGTCAGAAAACCGCCAGCACCGCACGCCGGATCGCAGACTCGCATTTTCCGTGGCACACGCTCATTCCTCAGAAGGATTCTTGCTACCATGCCAGTGATATGTCTTCGAGTGTAGAATTCTCCGAACTCCTTCTTCTTGTCTTGGGAAGCGAATTCTTCATAGATTGCTCCAAAAAGATCAAATCTCGCACCGTGGAAGTGATACGGATCGAGCTCAGCATAAATCCGTTTGAAGTGATCACTCTTGAGCTTCCCGGGGAAATCACACAGATCAGCAAAATCCCTGTAGTGGTTACTCTTGTAGTCACTCTCCGGGTCCCAGAGATGAGAGCGCATGCTGTTGAACTCGGCCTTCAGATCACCTGCTTCCTGACCGGAGGCGATCGCTTTGTGGGCGGTCCACAGCTTGATCTCCGGCGGCAATGTTCTGTCCTCGGCTTCTTTTTCATCAATGTACTTCAACACGACAAAGCTGATGGTCGGATCAATTCGCTCGTCGCCTTTCCGCAACCCGGCTGATCGGTATATGTCCGCTAAGTTCTTTAGTGTTGCTCTGAAGCGCGATTCTGAAATGGGTCTCGTATCCAGACTTGCCTTATGCACGACGTACGAATTATCAGCACTTACCTGACTCTGGATTTTGTTTAGAATATTTGCGGGCACGGGCCGAATCAGAATACTGCCATCGAGAAGCACTTCTTCATCGTTGTGACAATTATAGTACCGATAGTCCGTTATGCAATTTGTGACGATATAGTAACTTAGTCCTTGGCGGGGTGCCTTCTCTTTGCCTTGGCGCATCGCGTCGCGCCAGTCGATGTCGCCAACGCTTGCATTGCGATGTTTTGCTTCGATGAGAGCTATTATCCCCTTTTCGAATCTCTTGTCACTCTGCGGAAATCGCGAGACCCACACATCGCCCCTTTTCAAACCACTTCGCTGCGTTGTGACGTCCACCTTCATGTTGGCTCTTGCTATTCCTGCTTTTTCCAATTCTGGGAGCAGAAACTGCACAACATCATTGGCCTCTTGTCGTTTGCCCATAAAGCGCGATCTCCGAATGCGGCTGGTCCACGAATAAAGTGAAACATACGGCTCCTGTCGCAAGCTGCAACAAAAATCTTCCCTTAGCCCAGCTATTTGTAAGTGCGGGGCTGTTGCGGCCGATTTGGCAGTCGACGCATCGGCGGCCCTTATGATTACCCCTTCACCTGCAGATTAGCGTACTTAGCGATAAGTTTCTTTCTGCCGCCGAGGCGGAACAGCACATCGACCTCTGTCGATTCGGACACACCATGACGCGCAATGATCTTGCCCTCACCCCACGTCGGATGCAGAACCCATCTGCCTACCTGCAGATCGCAATACTCGTCGTCGGTATCGAAAGTGTCATCTGGATCGAATCCCGCACTGAATCGCGGCAGTGGGCGGGGAGCATATCGCTCTTCGCGGTCGATCACATCTTCCGGCAGCTCCGATATGAATCTCGAAACAAGCGAGAGCATCTCCCCGAATCGCCTTCGAGATTTCGCATATGATATGAAGAGCCGCTTTTCGGCTCGCGTTATACCGACATAGAATAATCTCCGCTCCTCCTCGAGCTCCTGATCGCTTTCGAGCGATTTAGCCAGCGGAAACAGCCCCTCTTCGAGGCCACTTATGAATACCGCAGGAAACTCCAGCCCTTTCGCGGAGTGCAGAGTCATAAGAGTGACAGCATCTGTTGAGTTATCCCACCGGTCGATGTCGGTGTAGAGCGATACTTCTTCGAGAAACATATCGATCGTGGCATCGTCATTCTTCTGACAGAATTCATCGACGGCAGCCACCAGTTCATCGAGATTCTCCTTGCGCGAATCCGCTTCGATCGGGTCGCCGGTCTCGATTTCCTGAATGATGCCGCTTTTCTTGATCACTTTCTCGGTCAGTTCGACCGGCGAAAGCTCCGATCTGGCAAGGATCATGTCCTTTAGGATATCGGCGAACTGCCTCAGACCCGACCTGGCCTTCCCGCTCACGTATGTGTAGTCATCCTGACCAAGAATCATTGTGACAGGAGAGATACCTTTTTCGGCCGCAGCCTTCTCGACATTGACCTGGGCAATTTTTCCGACCCCGCGAACAGGGCAGTTTATTATTCTTCGGAGTGAGATGATATCGTCGGGGTTTGACATGATT
The DNA here is from genome assembly GCA_018820315.1 of Candidatus Zixiibacteriota bacterium. Lineage (NCBI taxonomy): Bacteria > Pseudomonadati > Candidatus Zixiibacteriota > Candidatus Zixiibacteriota bacterium. Next base: position 3,176 of record JAHJOQ010000067.1, read on the forward strand.
TTCAGATAGGCCAGCACATCCTTGATCTCTTTGCGCTGATAGAATCGCAGTCCTCCGACAATCGTATAGGGGATAAACCGATTCTTCAATGTCTCCTCGAGTGCCCGGGATTGCGCATTTGTTCGATACAGGATTGCGATCCCCTTGCGTTCGAATTCACCGGATGTGATCAGCTTTTCGATATTGTCGGCAATGACATCGGCCTCGTCACGATCATTCTCCGTTACAAGCAGCTTGATTCGCTCCCCCGCGTCTCCCTCGGAAAACAGAGTCTTGCCCTTGCGCGAACGATTGTTTTGCACGATGGTCGATGCAGCCTTCAGGATTGTCTGAGTGGAACGATAGTTCTGCTCGAGCTTCACGATCTTGCAGCCCGGGAAGTCCTTCTCGAAATCGAGTATGTTTCTTATGTCCGCGCCGCGCCAGCCGTAGATCGATTGATCGTCGTCACCGACAACACAAATATTCTTGTGGCGCGCCGCAAGGTGCTTCACGAGCAGATACTGCACATGATTGGTGTCCTGATATTCATCCACCATGATGTACCTGTACTTGTTCTGAAGCGATTCCAGGATGTCGGGATTTTCGTTAAGCAATACTACGGCTTTGAAAAGCAGATCGTCGAAGTCGAGAGCAGATGCACGCTCGAGCCGTTCCTGATACAGGGCATATACCTTGGCCACGATCTGGTTGAAATACGCCTTGGCCGATTCTGCGTAGAGTGCCGGATCAATCAACTTGTCCTTCGCTGATGAAATGTACTCACGGATACCACGAGGCGAATGCGTCTTCTGAGATACAAGAAGATCATCCATACAGCGCTTTATCAAATTGAGGGAATCTTCCTGATCATAAATAGTGAAGTCCCGGGACATTCCCGCCTTTTGCCCGAACCGTCTCAGGATTCTCACGCAGAACGAATGAAACGTCGAGACCTGCATATCGCGAATCGCAGGGCCAACAAGAGCCTCCATTCTGCTCTTCATCTCGCCGGCGGCTTTGTTCGTAAACGTCACAGCGAGAATATTGAAAGGCGAGACGCCGCATGCCGAGGTGAGATAGGCCGCACGGTAGGTCAGCACGCGTGTCTTGCCTGAGCCGGCGCCGGCAAGAATCAGCAACGGTCCTTCCGATATGGTCACCGCCTCATACTGGCGCTCATTCAGATCTTCTCTGATTCTGTCGAGTAACTCCGTCATAGAGCCATCAATATAGAAGTTAATGAATGAGAGTCAAATCATCTGTGGTCCTCAATCAAGTGAATGAGTCGTATTGGCTGGAATTAGGACGAGAAAGAAACTGGACAACTATCGGCGCCGGAAATCGCCCACCGAGCAGGTTCGATTAGTAAGCGGACGCGAAATGCATGAGGTCTTCGACTTCGGTATCGGCAGCAGCGATGCACCAAAGTCCTTTACATTGCCACATTATTACATTTATGCCATCAAGCGACCCATAGTGATACTTGTTGTGTCCATTCTGCATCACTTCCAGCTTCGGACAGGGTTGGAAGGCGGAGTCGGGGATTATATAGACTGAAACGTTTGAGCCGAGATATTCATAGACAAGATGAACTGCTTCACTGTTGGAGCAACTGTCGGGAAATCCGCGAGTCGCAATCCTGTCTGACGACTCCCGGAAGAACTCCTCCGGAACTGTAACGAAGTCGTTGAGGGACTCCTCGATTTCGGACATCGTCTTCTTCACAGTGGGCCCTTCGGCGCTTACAACCTTCTGCAAGTGATTATCTACGATTGGACGTAGACTGGCATAGGCATCCGAACTGTTCAGATCCAGGATCGAAAACAAGGTCAGTCCAATTACCGCCAACGCAACCGCAGTTGCCAAGTACGGTCTAAAACGTGAAAAAAAACCGCTGGATTGCTCATTTCCGTCAATCTCAGCGATCCGCGCAAGGACTTTCGCTTTCAAAGGCTCGGAGTCGACCTCCGCATGTCCCTTCTCGGCTATAACCTTGTGCAGCATTTTCTCGAACTCATACTTGTCGAAACAATGCTCGCAAGTCGTCAGATGGGCTTCGATCTTCCTGACTGTGTCTTCTGTCAGTTCTTTGTCAAGATACTCGTAAAGATGTAGCAATGCTTCGCGGCAGTTCATTTGCTCCCTTCCGCCATGATTCCCCGCTGCACCGCATAGTCCCAGAGGCTTCTCTGGAGCAGCTTGCGCGCACGATGTAATCGAGATTTGACCGTTCCAAGTTGTATGTCAGTGATTTCGGCAATTTCTTCGTAAGAAAACCCCTCCAGAAATGCCAAAACGACGACCGACCGAAAATCTTCCGGCAACTCGTCGATTGCTTTCCTGACATCGCTGTCCATCAACTTCGAGAACAGGATTTCTTCAGGATCTGCCGATTTCCCTATCGAGCCTTCGAGCTGGTGGTAGAGGAAATTATCGTCAATCTCCTCATACGATACTCCGCTCGGTTTGCGACTCTTCTGGCGATAGTTGTTTATGAAAATATTCGTCATTATCTTGAATAACCAAGCCTTAATGTTGGATCCACGCTCGAACCGATCAAAGAAGCGGTATGCCTTTAGCAATGTTTCCTGAACTAAGTCCTCCGAGTCACCTTCGTTCTTGGTCATCCGCAACGCTGTGCGCAAGAGAGCATCAGTGTGCACCATAGCGATTTTCTCGAATTCCTTCTGCTGTGCGTCTTTAGACTTCGCCAAAGCCAATTTCAGTTTCGACTACGACGCAAGCCATAGTCAAAAACCGCCTCGTTTCAGGTTAGGTTCCCATTATTAGCTTTTAAAGATAACTTTTATGAGAAAGACAAACAAGTACTTTTTCACTCTCTGTTAAAGCGGCCAAACTTCTCCGCCACCACTGAAAACAGATAGTCAAAAAGTTGAGATGAGAAGATAGAGAACGCAAACGGCGCAGCCGACGCGAAGTTTAAAGTGCCGTATGGCACGCCCTTATCAATCAATGGGACTATTGCCATTGAACTTGTCTCTTCGAGAAGCAGAAGCTTCCGCTCGACAATGTTCCCGGCGATCTGTCTGGGAAAATCTTCCACGTAAATCTCGCCATTCTCCAGCACAGTGCGCATGAGGGATTTATCACCGGCAATACTGATTACCACGCCGGTTCGCGTCTCCCCCTGTTGATACACAAGAGGAACTCTCATATAGTTCTTTTCGGGCGAATAGACCGAATACGATGCTTTGTGGATCGCAAAGAACTTGTCGAGTCTTGATGTCAGATTGAGAAAGAGGTTTTTCTGACTCTCAACACTGTCCAATGTCCGCTCGAGACTCTGGTAAATGGACTTCTGAGAGTCAACATCAAAGCTAACTCTCGATGAAACCGTATTAACGGTGGTTTCAATTTGATCGGTCATAACTTCAAACTCGCAAATGTATGTTCATTTGCGTCCAATTTTGAGCAGAATTGATCATTCTGCCGAGCCCGACAACATGGCATCGGCTTCTTTTACTTTCTTCATTTTGCGCCACAGCGTTGTCCTGCCAATGCCGAGCTCTTTTGCGGTCTTGGTACAATTCCATCCGTTTTCTCTGAGACGCGACACAATATATTCCAGCTCTTTCTCTTCGAGTGAGATATTTCCGTCAGACAGTGACTTGATCTGCAATGTATGTGTCCCCTCAATTGAGGCTGATACCAGAATCAAGTTTTCGGTGCGAACCTGGTCCGAATTTGTCATCGCAACAGTTCGCCTGATCGCATTTTCCAATTCGCGGACTTCTCCTTCCCATGGATGCTGCAAGAGAGCTCGTGCCGCCTCAGGAGCAAACGTCATCATACGTTTACCGAATTCCCGTGTGTATTTCTTCGCGAAGTGCTCGGCAAGGATGAGGATGTCTTCACCTCGGTCTCGCAATCTCGGCAACTCGATCACAGCGCCGCTCAATGTGGCGTATAGATCTTTGCTGAATCTCCCCTCTTCAACCAGTCGAGCGAGTCTGTGCCGGGTGGCCGCAACCACTCGCACATCGATCTTCTTATCTTCGCTGGACCCGATCGGAGAAACTGTGCCGTTCGTAAGCAATTGGAGAAGCCTATCCTGCACCGATTTACTCAGATCGCCGACGTCATCAATAAGAAGGGTTCCTCGATCCACTAACTCTATCGTGCCGACGCTTGAACGGCCTTTTTCGCTTACGTAACCGACCAGTTGTCGCTCCAGATCATTCTCCGGAGTCATTCGAGTCGATATTTTCACGAACCTGCTTGCGCGCCTCAGAGAATTGCAGTGAATCGAATTTGCCATAAGCCCTTTGCCGGTACCGTATGCGCCATTGATCAATACAGGCGTATCCGTCGGTGCCACCTTGGCGATCTGATCAATCACCTTACGGATTGCTCTCGACTGCCCAACTATCGTGCCGAAGTTGTTTTTGTAGTCTACCATTTCCCGCAGGAACTTGACTTCAGAGACCAGCTTTCTCCTCTCCAACGCCTTCTCCAGAACAACCAACAACTCGTCATTCTTGAATGGCTTGGTCACATAATCGAACGCGCCAGCTCGCATCGCCTCAACAGCATTCTGTATCGATCCGTAAGCCGTCAACAGAATGACCTCGACCTCAGGGAAGTTGACCCTGATCTTTTGTAGCAGGTCCAGACCCGACATTTCTTCCATTCGCAGGTCGGTAATGACCGCGTCGAAGTTGTCACTGCCGAGAATCTCGATTGCCGCGCTGCCACTCGCTGCTTCGTTCACACTGTCACCATGGCGTTCCAGCAGGATAGCTAGCGCCTGGCGAACGGAACTGTCATCATCAACTACTAGTACTTTTCCCATGACACCTATCTATTTGGTTGAGATCTTCTTTTTCGAGCTAAGTGCAGGCAAAGTGATTGTCAGCACTGTTTCGGCATCAGATAGCTCGATCACAGTCTTCCCGCCGTGAGCACCCACAATCGTATGCACAGGAAGGAATTCCAGACCGGCACCACCATCCTTGGCGGTATTGAAGGGTAGCACAACCTTCCTTAGTATATCCGGCCCGGTTCCTTTGCCATCAAACTTGAATTCCAGAATCGCCAGGTTCCCTTTCTTCAGGCAACGCACACAGACCCTTTTACAGTTGTTCAACAATCTTGGCAAAACAGACAAAACGTGTCGAAATGCATGCTTAATTAACTCTGTATCTGCCTCTACCAATATTGACTCAGTATTATTCGGCAGTTCTATTTGGATATCACCATTAGCTCCCGTGGAGCAATCCCCCGCCACCTCAGCAACCAATTCCATCAGGTTCGACGGATCCTTCGCCAGCGCGGGATACCGATTCATCTTCACGAAATCCGTCAGCATGGAGTCGATTCGATCGGCGTTCAGCTCGATGATCCTCAGCAATTCGTCATTCTCGAAGACCTGATCAGCTTCTGCGTCGGACGTGACAAGCCCAACAGACGTCGTTATGGCGCTAAGAGGGCTTCTCATTTCATGAGCAAGTTCACGAGCGACTATTTCCAAACCGAGTTCAATACCAGAATTCTCGATTGCTTCCTGAACTAACGGCGTCACATCGGAAGATGGGGCGCTTTCGGGAAGTGAATATGGCGATGTGCAGCTGATATCTCTTAGAATCGTATTCCAGACATGCTCGGAACTCGATTTTGCTGCAAGGTTGATCCTCGCATCCCACGACAGTCCATCATTCGATATACCACCGAGTTCGAGTTGCACCAAAGAGTACAAAGAGTCAATACAATCTGAACCGGAGTGTATCACAGTGGCCGAATCGCCCACACCGAAATCAACACCATGCAGAGATTTGCCCTGCGTACCACTTTCGTCACCGGTGACGACACTGCATTCGAGAAGCTTGCAACGAGGTGCGCCCGAAAAGAGCTCTCTAAGCGAACGGTCAATCTCATCCGATCTTAACTCAGAGCAAAACCACCTCAGTGTCTCAAGTACATTTGATCGGAAATTGCGGCTCATCTCCGAGTTGACTCGTGTGTCAGTGGTATCCAGATTCTGCAAGATTTCTCTCATCCAACCCTTTCCCGAAGTTGCATAGCATTTGTTCAACTATGGAACCATTGTATGTATCGGAAACATACCCAGATGATTTAGCATATTAAGGCGGGAATCTGCGATAAGCTTATGGCAAAAGAAAAGCCGGCTGAGAGCCGGCTTTATACAGTCTATTTTCCGGTGAATTTTGGAGGTCGTTTCTCGAGGAAAGCCGTTGTACCCTCATTCTTGTCTTCGGTAGCGAATATCGATGTAAACTCGGAGATTTCGAGAGCACAGCCTGCAGGCAGCGAGCCCTCAAGCCCCTGACGCACACATCTCTTGGCTGCAGCAACCGTGATCGGCCCTTTGGAAGCAATCTTCTGCGCAAGCTTCTTTGCGGCATCCATCAACTCGGCAGCAGGAAAGACCTCGTCTACCAGATTGATCCTCAGAGCATCCTCGGCCTTCACCATATCGCCAGTCAGCAGAAGCTCGAGAGCCTTACCCCGTCCGACTATTCTCGGAAGTCTCTGTGTACCACCATATCCGGGAATGATTCCAAGACCAATTTCAGGTTGACCGAGCCTCGCCGAATCGGCGGCGTAACGAATATCGCATGCCATTGCGAGTTCACAACCGCCGCCAAGCGCAAAGCCATTGATGGCAGCAATCACCACTAAGTTCGAGTTTTCGATCCGGGCGAAAAGCCTGTGTCCCCGTTCGGCGATTATTCGACCGCCAAGCATATCGGCTTTCTGAAGCTCAACTATGTCTGCACCGGCAACAAATGCCTTCTCACCTTCACCGGTGATTATCACCACGCGGGTTGTGTCGTCATTCTCAAGATCAGTGAATGCCGTACCGAGCTCTGTAATCGTCTTGGCATCAAGCGCATTGAGAACCTTGGGACGATTGATTGTGATTGTCGCAAGAGCACCTTCGATCTCGATCTTTATGTTGTCGTACGCCATGAAAACTCCTTTCACGGATTTCAGCCCACGGGAATCATTCTATCCTGTCTTTTCGGTATTTCTATGCAACACCTTACCTATTCGCAGTCGAAACATGCGTTTCAATTCAGCACGCACTATAAACCAACGAGGGGGATTTGTCAAGGTCGAGGGAGGCTACTGGAAGAGATTGCTTCGGTCACTAATCAAAACGAGAATTGTGTGGTTAACAAGGAAAAACCGCAGACAGGGAAATTAGTTAGCCTGCCTGCGGTTGAAATTGCGTATCCTACGATGGCTGATCGTCGCAGCTACATCCTTCGCATGATGCACCCGGCTTGCCGACCGAGACCATATAACCGCTCTGCCCCGTAGGGTTTGTTATGAAATCGACACTGATCTCGCCAAGATTGCTCAGCTCTTTGTGAAGACGAGGATCGATATAGGCGGTTATACCATTGGAATCGAGCTTTTCGAGACCATCTTTAGACTCATCCAGAGTCATACCCAACTGGGGACCGCTTCAGCCAGCGCCGGCGAAATACAAGATCAGATACTTGTCCTTAGCTTGGTCGGATTGGAGCACTTTAGTCAATTCCGTGCTCGCGTTGTCAGTAACTACCAGCATTGATATCTACCTTTCTATAACAATAAATAGCCAATATGCTACATAACTCCTCTCAATATAAGAAAGTTAACAATTTTGTCCATAGATTGTTCACGGATCAATCACAATATCCTTGACCGACAATAGCAGACTCAGGAAGTCACACTGCAGGCATGGAGCATGTGTAACGCTATGATGCTCAGTGCGATACATCCGCCAAGTTGCTTTCCAAGTATGGGTTGGATGCCTCATCTCTTGGCTTCACCTTCCATCTAGGAGTGGGATTAATGGAAGCGATGCTGACGGGCAGTTCGCTTCCTCTCACCGCCTGATTGTCCGCCAGATATCTGCAGAGTATTTCTGCATTCTTCTCGAATCCGCTATACGCAACGAGGATATTTATGCGTGTCACAAGTTCCGGCGTCTCTTTCAGAGGCTGGAGATTCAAGAGGGTTGGCGATGACGTCAAGATCACTACAACATTGCTTAGATCGAAATCAGTCGAGCGATCAAGCTGCCGTAGCGAATAATTGAACAGCTCCCACTGGTTGGCATTGCTGATGATGAAGACCATTGCACTCGGCTTCAGAGACTCAGCAGAATGCGCAATTGTCATAGCCCTGCTTTTATATGCGACAGGTGCTGGATACTCCAACTCCATTCTCATTACCATGCTTGTTCGATCTCTGAAGACTTCATTGAGCTCTCTTGCGAAAGGCACGCTGTTGATACGCTCCTCTAGAAATTCAATGTAGTCCGGACCTGTTTCTATTCTCCTCAGTCCTTGGTAGTTGACGATATTTGCCGGGAAATAGACTACAATTGTGTCAGACTTGTCGAATCTGCTGAGTTCCGGAAACCCACCTATCGCAGGCACCATTCCGAAGCTCTTTCTGAAGAAGTCATCTGAGAGTTTTCGATGATGGCACTTCTCAACGATATTGTCGAAATAGTCACTCGTATATTCTCTCGTTGTTTTGTTCGATATCTTGTCTTTTAAGTGCAATATTCGGATTAATGACTGCTTGAAGCGATCTATGCGCTCTTTCCTTACACCTGCATCGGCAGAGAAAATGTGATCTCTCAGTAACTGGTAGACTCTACCGAATTCGGAAAGACGAAGTGCTTTGCGGTAGCTCCAATTAGGTTTATTCAGAACAGCGTCCGTTGAGTGGTTCGGGAATATATGCGCAACCATCAGAATGTCATGTCCTGCGTCAAAAGCTTTCACTGCCGCTTCAGCGACTCGGTCAGCGTAGACGTCTCCATTTGCAGAAGTGTCTCTTGCCGTGATGCATGGCAGACATAGATCGTCTGTCATTATGACGCCGGGAAAATTGAGAGGTTTCAGCCAGGTGTCATCGAAGACTTCGATTGAATCAGTGCGGAGCCCTCTGGAAATGAAATTTTCATCATAGGTGACAATGTCACTTGAAGAGAACGAGAGTGTGAAATGCGAACTCATGAGACATTCGATTCCGTGATCTACCAACTCGCGGAATGGGTCAATTGAGCTGATGATATTCTCTGGTGACAAGCTGCTTTTCGGTACACCGGGCGCTTCGATTCCTTCCTCAGTACTACCATGACCCGGATAGTGTTTCGCCACGGATATTATCCCCGCGTCCCTCTGACCTTCGAAATAGGCACGCGCCATCGGTGCAACCAAGTCTTGGTGCCCTCCGAAACTCCGGTCTCGAATCAGGTCATTGCGTCCATTGGTATTCACATCAGCTACAGGCGCAAGATTCATGTTGAAATTGAGCATACACAGCTCTTCGCCGGTGATCCTGCCGGCAGTATATGCGTCGTCTTCATCTCGCAGAGATCCAAGAGCCATGTTTGACGGGAGTTCCGTCATCAACCCGTTGCATAGTTGTGATGCATTTCCCCCCTCCTGATCGACCGCAACGAACAACGGTAACTTTGAAGCACGATGTGACCAATCCTGCAGCTTCCTAATGTGCTCCATCAGTTCCTGTCTCTTGATGTCGACCGGGACGGCGTCGTAATAGTAGTATGGAAAATTCCTGCGGAAGAGGATGACTCCTCCTACTCCGAAGTCGTCAATTAGAGAATGGACTACACAATCCTCAAATGACTTGTCCCATTCAACTTCAAACCCAACCAGAAAGAGTTGCCCCAAATACTCCTGAAGTTCCTCGTCCGACATATCATCGACATCGAGAAGAGGTCTCTCCAACTCCAGGAATGATGTGTATAACGAAATCACAGAGTCCTTGGCGAGGCTGATGTGAGATATATTCAAAAGTTGTGGATAGAATAGAATGAGCGTATCCTCTTAATAGTAAACAAGAGAACTCGGGTTTATCCGAGCAGGAGGACACGCTCATGAGGAATAGTAATGTAAGTAATTTGGAAAGTCGAGTGGAAAA
>JAHJOQ010000068.1 GCA_018820315.1 Candidatus Zixiibacteriota bacterium
CGACGAATCAATGCCCATAAACTCATTACCAAAGTCATTGAAGGTGTTAAGTTCGTTGATGGAGAAATAAAGGAAGCCGCATAACTGGAGAACTTGAGGATACTATCAAAACAATCATCCACAACTCTTGACAATATCTCATTCCAGAACTCGTAATCTTGAGTCATGTGCTGTAAACCTGGGGTCTTCCCCAAAGCACCTTTCTCTATCTTCCCGGCCAACTGGACTTTCAATCCAGCATTCTGGAAGAGTTTTTTGACCTGCTCTCCCTCCCAATCTTCTGGCTGTAAGTTACGTAAACGAAACCAGGTTTGGGAATCATTTCTTGCTGTCTCAATCATTTTTGTGACGTCTGCTGTGGAAAACTTCGTCGATGTTTCTTCCTCTACAAGCTCCAGTAGGTATAACAAGCGGACTTTTGCCAAATCATCCGGAGGACAATAAACTATGCATGGTTTTGGGATATTGTCGATCCCGCACCTGAAACGAGTAGTCCTGTGTTCAATCTCCTCGGAAACTCCTGTGGAGTAGTTTCCATCAAAATACGGTCTGAATACGCAAATGGCATCACATTGATCTACAAGATAGTGGTCTCTTGAGTCTATATGATTTGCTATAGTTGGCCTCAGAACATCATTAATGAGAGTGCTCACGGCATATAGGTCCTTGTCAAGCGCATCCAGCTTTAGTGATCCGTCTGCGCCATAGTAAGTGCCTTCAATGTCCAGCGGGTTTTGAGGAAGTAGCTCCGGCTTCACATACATGAGCTTATCGCACTCGAACATCAATGGCCATCGCTCGTCCAAAACAGGAGCACATATGGCTGAGCCTTCTTCCTTTTGTATAATTAGCTCATCAACTGAGGTTGGAAAAACAGCCGTCACAATATCTTCTTTCCCGTTGATGAGTTCCTTGATGAGTTCAGCAATCTGGCTCTTTATTGCGTTGGCCTCGTCGGACCTCTTTGACTTCATCAGCCTTCTTACCTGCGTTATCGGGTGAGATACATATACTACTGCTATTGAATCGTGCTCAAGAATTGATGTGATGACCAACAGCGGATGCTTGACTGATATAACGTAGTGTTTCTTATGCAGAATTGAGGCAATCTGTTCGGCGGCAATCATTTCCTTTGATCGCCAGTCAAGTATGGTGAATAGGTCGTTAATCCGAGCTCTTGCGCGTTCATGTGGGTCGGGAAAGACCCGTTCCCTTGAGCTATCTGACATTACACCGTTATCGACCCTCAGTCTTGCATGGCAATCGTAGATATCGTCAACCAGAGTAATAACCTTGTCAACGGCGAATTCACTTAGCGCATCGCTAGCGTATGCTGTGAAGAACTCTCTATTCTGGGTCTGATAATAAATTGAGTGCATAGAGAAGAAAACGTGGTTAATGCCATCCGTGTCATGTCTTACCTGATCGAACGCCTTCTTCCACGTTTCTCTAATGTAGTCTTTGGGCCAACTCAGCAGTATCTGGATACCCCCCGGGCTCCTTATCTGTTTAATCTGCTCTTTGATGTATTCAGGAGTGAAACTGAGCTCTGTCAACCTGTCTTCGTGAGCCTGGATCAAAAAATCCTCAAACTTCACAATCTTGACTTCCTCATGCGAAGAGATGACAGACGAAACCCTCTTAAGAACGCCATCTGTATTTGTACCTGATATCGCTGTGAACAAGATGCGCATTGCTTGTACTCCATCCCTTTGGTTTTGCAGTTACCGTTCTGACCTGACTGCAAATGTAACATCACTAGTCATTTTAGAATAGAAGTTCGTACCTGTCAATACAAAACAGTATGCAGCCTATTAGAGGTCGACGACTAGATTGACAGGTGCTTCGTGTGGTCGAGCGCCGCGGAACTAAGTTCAATTTCCATCAAGGTCTTCGACCTTTTCGAATTTGGCTTTCACGCGTTCTTTGATGCGGAAATTGGTGAGTTTGCTGTCTGATTCGAAGCCGTAGCCGCTCTGGATATTGCCGCCGTGAGTAATTTCGACAAACGACTCCGTCCTGATCTGATTCGCTTCCTGATCCCAGAAAAGACTGTCGGCATCGAGCGTGACGCCGTTGTCCGAAACGACCGTCACATTGCCCCACACTTCCAGATCGCTCGTTTTCTCTCTGACTATGCCGGAGTCCGATACCAGTGTTGATGATTCATTGCCGAGCGAATCGAAAAACGTCGCGTGAATGTTCACCATCAGCGTGCTGTCGAGAGCCAGGAATTTCTCAAGATATGCAGAGTGAATCAGAACTTCCCTCACGCCGTGATCAGAAAGCAGAATATCTGATTCGTACAGAATCTGATCGGGAATGATCTGACTGGATGCAGTCTCTTCGCTGTGGCTGTCCGGGGTCTTCTCGGTGCATGCAAGCGCAATCATGCAGAGCAGCAAAGTGCATATCAGTTCGCCTAGGATATTCTTGTGTTCAGTCATTGTAAACATCTTGCCCTATTATACAATCGGCAACTGGGAATAACAATCAAGGAATTGCACTTGTACCCGAATCATGGATCATAGCGACTCGACTCCGTCCGCTCAAGTGCCAGCTTCAAGTGCTGGCAGGAGCTGTGCTCCTGCGCTCTTGACCACTCCCAGCAGAGGCACAGCCTCTGCTGGCACGTATGTAAGTCCGTCATCACGAGGAGCGAAGCGACGTGGTGATCTCATCCGTTCAGGTGCAAAGAATACGCAAGGCAGGAATGAGAGCACTTCTGCCCTACATCCCTGCCATTTGAGAATACTATGCAGCGAATAGTCTTTCGCTATTCGCGCTCCATGCTGAATTCACTGAAGTCGAACCAGTAGCCCGAACCGGTGACATAATCGAGCTCAGCCTGAACAACCGCAAGATGACCTTCCTCGATTTCGAGGAACCTCTGAAAGAGTTTGCGATCCGCGGCATTAAGTTCACCGACGACCTTAGCGTAAAACTCGCTCGTCTCAGTCTCGACATCCACGGCCTTCTTGAGAAGCTCTCGCTCCACACCGAAATCCTTGTCGGACATCCGTCGTTCGAGTTTGCTGACGCCCTCAAGGATCGACTGTTTTGACGGGATCGTTGTGTCCAGCTCATCAACGGTCACCTTGCCGGTCTTTGTCCATTCTTCGAGCTTGACAGTGAGATAGTCGACATGCCGCTGCTCGTCATCCGCGAGCATTGAGAGCATTCTCCCGCCGGTTTCATCGCCGGTTTTCCCTACCGCATCGCGGTAGATGTCGCGCACTCGATTCTCATACTCCAAGGCTGTCTTGATCGCTTCTTCTATGGTCATCCTATCCTCCCGATTGATTCATTCGCACCGAACAATCACGCCAAGTGTGCGATTGTTCACATACAACACAAAACAATAAGCTGATGCGAAAACCTCTATGCTCCGCCTACTGTTGCGGGTGGAGTGAAGACTCTCGCCGCAAGCTCCTGATCGATCATCAGAACACCGGTTCCATTGTCGCCAATCAGTTTTAGCTTTTTGACTATCTCATCGGCAGAAGCCTCTTCTTCGACCTGCTCTGCCACAAACCACTGGAGCATGTTATTCATTGCATGATCGCTCTCCTGGATCGATAGATCGACCAGTTTATTGATCGCTGCAGAGATGTGCTGCTCATGCTTGTAGGCTTCCTGAAAAGCTGCAAGAGGCGAATCCCATTCCAATGGCGGCTTGCTGATCGCAGCCATTACCGGGCGTCCACCACGGTCGTTCATGTAGCCATAGAACTTGAACGCGTGACTCAGTTCTTCCTGAGTCTGAATTTCCATCCAGTGGGCGAATCCGTCAAGATTCAGCGACTTGAAATACGCCGCCATTGCAAAATAAATGTAAGCTGAATAGAGCTCTTCATTGATCTGTGCATTCAGTGCGTCTTGGACTTTCTTCTTCATCATTACCCTTTCTCCTTCCTAATTCTCACTCATGATCATCTCGTCATATTCAATCTCAAACCTCAGTTTATGCCTCGCCTCCTCCTGGGCAAGCATTTCGAAAGCTGCTTTGAGGTTCGCATTATCCGTCATGGCAGCAAGATCGCTGTAGAGTCGATATGCGTTCTTCTCTCTCTGCATCGCAACGATCAGAACTTCCTGCAGACTCATATCAGCGTGCGGCTCGATTTCGTCTATCATATCCGTTACTTTGAGATCGACGACATTCATTTTCGCGGGTGCAAGGAGTTTGCCTGTTTTGATCTCTTCGAGTTTTGACTTATGCACCTGCTCTTCTATCGCGAATCCCTCGAACATCCTGCGGATATTCCGGTCAGCCGTCTTGGCTGCAAGCCCGGAATAGAACTCAGATGCCATTTGTTCGCTTCCTATCGCGAAATCAAGAACCTCATCGACTGAATTAAAATCCATCATCTCCTCCAATGTGCGACAGCTGAACCTGAGGCAGCCGTGGTACGTCTATGGTTTAGCGTAAGTTAATCACATCGATCCCGACCGCTATCCCCAGTTTGCAGTTGACAAGCCCATGCCTGTCACGCGAAAAGTACATATATTATGAGAGCAAATCAATCGAAATTCCTCCCGATGCGTAAGCTGTTCAAACTCAACCGGCGTCTCGGCAGTTGCCGGCTATCAGAAATACAACTACGCTTCAGTCCAGTATGTTCCAAATCGATTTTTCGAGGAGACTGAGCAATCTCATGACCCTGATTGCCGGTTGTAGAAATCTGCGTGGACAGTCAAGGATAGTCAGCGGGAGTGTCTACGATTTGTCAGAAACGGTGTATCCGACATCTTCTACAGATTTCTTGAGGGCAGACAGATCAAAGTCTTTGCCATATATCGCTGCAATTCCGCTGGTGAGATCGACGCGAACATCCTCGACACCGCTGCATTCGCTGAGTGCACGCTTCACATTCGCTACGCAGTGATTGCAGGTCATACCATCGACTTTCAACACCGCCCCCGCGCCGGAAATGTCGAAAGATGACTTCCGGATTTGTTTGAGATAGGGACTGATTGCTGCATATCCGAGAATCGCCAGCAGTAAAAGGGCGCTCGCTGTACCGCTCCAACCCGGCAGCATCCCATGGCTACCGTGACCGTGGTGAACATCCGATACGGTCATTATCTGATCGAGGAGAAAACCAGAGGCGAGCGCGGTGACGGCAACCGTCGCCAGATATATGAAAGTGGTCTTCTTGCCGAGGACTTTCCAGATCGTAGTTATGGTAGCGGCATTGGTTGCCGGACCTGTCACGAGAAACACAAGCGCTGCGCCCGGGGAGATCCCCTTGAGAATCAGCGCAGCAGCTATAGGCACCGAGGCAGTCGCGCAGACATAAAGCGGTATACCCAGGAGCATCATCACTATCATTGAGGCAAAGCCAGCCCCGAGCAGCCCGAGAAAGAAGTCGTCGGGTATTACGGCTGCGATCAGCCCGGCGGCTACAAGTCCAATCAGCAGCGATTTGCTTATATCCTGAGGAAGTGCGACGAATCCATAGCTGAAAATCCGCTTCAAAGCATTACCCTGAGGAGCATTCATGTTGTTCGACATGCTATCGGACATCATAGGAAGCATATTCAGGTCCCGCGTCTTGTCGAACGCGTCAACAAGCTGACCGCCGATCAGTCCGGTCACAAGCGCCACCAGCGGTCTGAAAAGGGCGAATATAGGCCCGAGCAGACTGAATGTGACCATTATGCTGTCGACACCAGTCTGCGGAGTCGACAAGAGAAACGATGTCGTAGCACCGCGACTCGCCCCATGCTTACGCAATGATGCTGCTACCGGAATCACGCCGCAGGAGCAAAGGGGTAACGGTACACCGAGTGCGGACGCTTTGAAGACAGGCCAGAAGCCGCGTCCGCCGAGATGCTTTTCAACGAATCTGGGGGACACCGCAACAGACAGTACTCCCGCCACCAGGAATCCGAACAGCAGATAGGGAGCCATATCGGCAAGTACCGACCAGAACTCCTCTGCTACGTGTATGACTATCTCAAGCATGAGTACGCGCTGTCTGCATGAAATGCGTTTGGAGATGATCGACAACTCCGACGCCGTGCTCCATCCCGAGCCGTGTCAGAGCGAAATCGTACTTGGTCGGATCGTCCGGCGAGATCGCCCTGAATGCGTCTGTGATCTCTCTCGCTGTCACAAGATTCGCCTGCTTCCGGGTTGTCATGCCAAATGCCGTGCCTATCCTGAACATATGTGTATCGAGCGGGATGATTAGCTTCGAGCTGTCGATGCATGTCCACCCGCCCGGGTCAACTCTGTCCCTACGAACCATCCATTTGAGGAATAAGTTCAGCCTTTTGCAGGCGCTCCCCTTCGGCGGGGAGGGTAACATGCTGTTGTAATTGCCGTTATCAGCGCCCCGAATTGTCTGCACAAACCGGCATAGCGCGGGAATAACATCGCTGTCTGAACTGGACATCCCTGCCTTGAAGCATTCTTCCAGCGAGCCATATTTCAAAATGACCGCCTTGAGGCCGAGTATCACGGCGACCAGATCGTCACTTGTTGTGAACCTGTGCTTGAAATTACCATAGGTTTTCTGAAGCGATTTTTTGGTAGCGTTCTGCACAAAGTCTGCTGGTGATTCCATTTGGTCGAGCACCGATGCGACACTTTTGATAATCTGAGCCACCCTCCCATACGCGAGCGACGATGCTATCAGCGCCGCGATCTCGCGATCTCTGATAATATCGTATCTCAGTACAATTTCGAGCGGGTCGGGATGAACATACTTCGAGTGATTGTACCGTTTATAGAGGTTTTCGAGGAAGCTCTTATCTATCTGAAGTTGTCGCGCTGCCAATACAGGAATCCTGCCATGCTGTCAAATGCAAACCAAACTTATCGGTTATGATATGGGAAGTTCATCACAAAGTCAAGCAAGACCTGGTTCAGAGCTGAAAGCCGGTGATAGTCCTCCAATCGTCGCTATCCTTGAAGCCTAAATTCGAGATTAGAAACACGAACTCAGGACAAGGATCAACGAACAAGCTGCACCAGTGTGCGCCTTGTCACTGTCGACGCACAAATAACGGTCAGCCGTGCACAGTTTTCCGTTGTCTACTTGCAACCGCAATTCTGTCATGGGGCTAGAAGCGGCAAATAGCGCCTACGCCTGCGAGTCATACGATCATATCTAATGATGCAAATAATCATCCAGACTGCGGACAAAACTATAGTAACAATTTGAAAGACGAGGAGTCCGATCTCAGGAAAACACTCAGATGGTTTCACTGTAAAAGGAACCAAGGCTAAGATCGCAATTATGGCACAGAAGACAAATCCATTAGTGAACCATAGGTGTAGGCGTTCGGCTTCTACATAGAACCAGCGCACAGGGCGCCGTGCATCTGAATTTGTCTCAATCTCGCGTACACTTGAGGGCGGTGGATCACCCAGTGTAATATCCATGAACTCTTCGCGAATTGTATCGACCAAAGCATGGATCCTAAGAAGGAAGGTCCCAGTAGTAACCAAGAAGAAAGCTAGAATGCCAACAAAGATACTTTCACCCAACATAGCCCAATCCTCCTTTACGGCTGCTTGGTCGGCACTACGCGCCTTGCACGAAATACCAGCCCGATGATCATGATGACAAGTGAAAACCCGAATGCGATTGTGGGCGCGTTATATACGGACACACCGTCTGGAAGAATCCACCAACTTGCAAGGGACCAAGCAAATGAACCTTGCTGAGCTGTGACCGAAGTAATGCCATAAGCCCAGCCGACGACTATGCCTGTAGCCACAGACAATATCGCAAATGTCTGGACTCGCTTGAGGTCCAACTTCTTCGCAAGGAGGAGACCACACAATACGACCGGTGCAAGCGCTAAAGCGGAGCCATATATAGCAAATACGAAACTGACAACATCAAATCCAATGTGTGTTAGAGCAATACAGAGGATAAGACCTATAATAGCAATTCCTCCCATCTGCATCCTGGCTCTTCCAATTACTTTTCTATGTGTAGAATCCATCGGCAACAGATTGTCTGATTGCGAAACGGTCGCGGAATCTTCAATGGGATGTTTCTCAAAGAATTTCCGGTCGGTAATATCCATGGAGATAGTTTGACCGGCGGCGATAAGAAAACTGTCGGCCGTCGATAGCATGGCTGCCACGAGAGCGGCAAATCCCATGCACGTGAGTATCAAAGAGAACCAGCCTTCACCGCCGAAGTTAATTAGGATGGTTGCAAGGCCACCGGCAGAATCAGCGCCCGCCGTTTCTGTAAGTGCTAGCGCCGCGAAGAGTATTGCACCCCAGGTAATAAAAAACATTATGGCGGCAAGACCTACTCCGCTCTTGGCAGCTTTTGTGTCTTTGGCAGCGACTATTCGTTGCCAAGCAGACATGTCCACGAGTGGAAACGGCACGTTGATTAAGAAGAAGTTTAACATCATGAGAAAGATTACGCTCGGCGCCACAACTCCCAGCGGCGCAAGTTTCCAATTTGCGATGAGGTTATCTGGAATGAGTGGTTCACCTGAGGTTGGCGCTCCGAAATGGAAGGCAAGATATATCATAAGTCCACAGAATAGTATGACTGCACTGGTTTGAAGTAAATCTGTTCGGACCACGCTCTTGAAGCCCCCGAGTATTGAGTATGCCACAAGAACCATTCCTATCAGGAGCAGGCTTGGTAGATAACTATCGACGTTGGGAAGAAGAGATTGGAGTAGTCTGGTTCCCACGATAAGCTCTGTTGCGAATATCCCTATAAAGCCGATGGTAGTTGCTATGCTGGCCGTCAATTTCAAGCCCTCGCTGCCATAAGAATCCTTCAAGAAGCCGTGAAGTGTGGAACCAGAAGTTGTTAATGAGCGGATACGAGGAGTTAGATAGAATATCACCACGTGGCCAAGGGCATAGAATAATGCTGCCCATAGTAGCGATAAGCCGAACACTGGTGCCAATTGAAAAAACGCGATGAAGACCGTCGCCAAGGACATTCCCGAGGCATAGAACGTACCAAAGACTTTCTGAGGTCCAAGTCTTCTACGGTAGAGAAAAAAGTCACCCGCTGACCGTAGTTTGCGCGCGTCGGACCGTGCAATCAAGAGATACACACCGAAGCTAATAACTATGGTCAACAATGCGATGTACGACGTTACGTTACCCACAGCAATCTCCTTTACTAGAAGCTCAAGGAAATGAACTCACGCTTGGTGGTTTCTGGTAGATCATTAGTCAGTGAGGGGAAGACATTCTTGTAGAGCATATTAAGTATACCTACATCCGGGCCAGGATACACCTCCACCGAAAAGCCAAGATATTCACTCATTGTTATTAATCCAGCCATTTCTCTCAGAACATAACTATCAAGTATATTCCAAGAGGTTGGCTCTTCTTCAGAATCAAAGCGCTTTACAACCTCGTCTGTAAGTCTACGTTTGAGGTTGCCTACGACTTCCTGGCGAACGCACTGAGCGAAATGACTGTTGCGTCTCATGTACTCTTCTTGAAATGTTGATAAGAGACGTTGATACTCGGTATGCGATTCCAGTTCATTCCATCGGATGATTTCTGCTGTATAGGATTCCTCTATCAGTATAGTCTCGATCCGCTCACAGAACTCTCGTCCTCGTTCCAGGGCGACAACGAGTGCTGATGAAAATGTCCTGTCGCTGAATACTGAGTCCGTAAGAGCGTAAATATTGTCCCCAATTAGGAACGCGAAGCGTGCTGCGTTACCTTGCGCCCACTGCACGTACTTGTGAAGCCGTCGATTTGAATAATACCGTCGGCTTAGACTTATTCCTAAGTACGCCGCTTTAGGACCTAGAGGCAATTATACTCCTCTCTTGAGATATATTCAAAAGTTGTGGATAGAATAGAATGAGCGTATCCTCTTAATAGTAAACAAGAGAACTCGGGTTTATCCGAGCAGGAGGACACGCTCATGAGGAATAGTAATGTAAGTAATTTGGAAAGTCGAGTGGAAAA